>CAYGPA010000440.1:0-4826 GCA_964351535.1 uncultured Planctomycetaceae bacterium | reverse complement strand
CACGAGCGTGTCGGGGAACGCGTAGCCCTGCGCGTCGGTCATCACGACGCGCGCGAGGTACTCGAGGTTGACCTGGTGGACGATGCCCGTGCTGGGCGGCACGACCTTGAAGTTCTCGAAGGCCTGCTGTCCCCAGCGCAGGAACACGTAGCGCTCGCGGTTGCGCTGGAACTCGAGCTCCGTGTTCGTGCCCAGCGCCTCGGCCGTGCCGAAGGCGTCGACCTGGACCGAGTGGTCGATGACCAGCTCCGCCGGCTGCCCCGGGTTGATCTTGGTCGGGTCGCCGCCCATGGCGACCATCGCGTCGCGCATCGCGGCGAGGTCGACGACCGCGGGCACGCCCGTGAAGTCCTGCAGCAGGACGCGGCCGGGCGTGAAGGCGATCTCCTTCGACGGCGTGGCGCCGGGGTCCCAGCCGAGGACGGACTCGATGTCCTTCTTCTCGACGATGACGCCGTCCTCGTGCCGGAGCAGGTTCTCGAGCAGGATGCGGATCGAGAACGGCAGGCGGGCCAGGTCGTGCCCTGCCTTCGAGAGGGCGTCGAGGCTGGCGATACGGTGGCTTTCCGAGCCGACCTGGAGCGAAGTGCGGGCGCCGAAGGAATCGTTCACGGGGTTCTCCTCTGGACGGCCGGGCCGCGGACAGCCGAGAGTGGACGACGGCTGCCAGGCGACGGGAGGGGCGGAGCCCCTACGGCCGAAAACAAGCGCGAGATTCTACTCCCGGGACCCGCTCCCGCGACCGGCGGGAGCGGACTCCCTGCAGTCACCGGAGACTTCCGGGCGCCGGGACGCCGCGGGGGGGGCACGAGCCCGGCCCGGCGGACCGCGGGTGGGCCCTCGCCGGGCGGCAGGTCGCGGCTTCACCCGGGCGGGATCCGAGGCTATGATCTCACGCCGATTCGGGGACGTAGCTCAGCTGGTAGAGCGTCGCGTTCGCAATGCGAAGGTCAGGGGTTCGAGCCCCCTCGTCTCCACCACGTACAAGCGCCGGCGGGCCCGGCTTCCGCCCATCGCTCCCGCGCTCGATGCGAGTTCGTGGCCTGGGCCCGAGAGTTCGGGGACGGGCAGCCGTCGAAGAGCCGCGCGGAGCTCGGGCTTCGCAGCGATCGAACTCCGCACGGCTCCTTCGTATCGGCGGCCGGGAGGATCACGGGCGCCACTTGGGGCGTCCCTGCATCACCGAGGTGCCTTTCGCGCTCGGCGACGGCCCCACGAGCGGCACGCAGGCGGAGAACTCCGAGGTCGCGCCGTTCGAATCGAGCGTCGCCGTGCTCGTGATCCACCACCCCTGAGGTGCGGTCGCCGGCAAGGCGACGTCGAAGGAGGCGTCTCCCGAGGAATCGGTCGCCACGGTCGTCGCGCCGAGGAAGAACTCGCCCTGTCCATGGCCCGAGGGGTCACAGTTCGGCGAGGCGAAGAACTCGACGACGAAGACGTCGAGCGCGCTCGAATGCAGGGTTCCGGCCACACGCACCTGTCCTCCCTGGAGCGTCGCGACGAGCAGGTCGGGGAAGTTCTGCAGTCCGTTTCCGCCGAGGTCCGCGTCGAGAGGATCGTTGGGGGTCACGCCCGTGGCCTGGGTGGGCCCGAGCAGATCGATCCCGAGGAACCCGCTACCCGACCAGGCATTCGCGTAGATCGAGTTGCCCGCGAGGCGCACAGCGGCCGTGGCCTGGCCCACCGTCACTCCGTTGAAGTAGTGCCCGGCCACCACGTTGTCGAGGAAGCGCACGTCGCCGTAGGTGCTCGCGCCGGTGTGCACGCCCCAGACACTGGGCAGCGTCGGGTTGCCGGCCGCGTCGAGGCCGATGGTGTTCCCCGAGAACTCCACGTCCGAGCCGTTGCCCTGGAAGTAGATCGCCCAGCCCCAGAGCGTACCGGCCCAGTGCGGGCCTTGCCCATGTCCGAGCACGCCGGCAATCAGATTGTTCCGGACCCGCAGCCCGACGTTTCCGTCATCGACCTCGATGCCCATCGTCTGGAACTGGTTGCCCTGGGACATCCCGTCGGGCGTGGTCCCGATGTAGTTGTTCTCGATGACCGTGTTCAGGGTTTGCCACAGCTCGACGTCGGTGCCGGCCGGCAGGCCCTCGCTGTTCGTCGTGCCGTAGCCCGTGATGTAGTTGCGATCCGTCGGACTCGGTCCGCCGACCTGGTTGTTCGCTCCCCCCCAGATGCGCACGCGCTGCATCGTGTTGCCGACGACGATGGCGTTGCTGCCCCCGTCGATCTTGATGGTTCCGGCCTCGTTGCCCTCGATCAGGCCGAAGTCGCCGCTGAGGTTGATGTGCATGCCGCCCGTGTTGCCGACCACCTGAGCGTTGTCGCCCCAGACGGACCACTCGCCTGCGTGGAAGCCGAGCAGGGAACTGCCGTCGCCACCGAGGCTCGCGCCGAGGGTTCCGAACGGGAGATAGATGGCGACCTCGTTGCCCGTGGGGTTGGTGTCCCCGGTGAAGGCCGTCTGAGTCGTGCCGTCGATCGTCACCGAGTCCGTGGCGTTGAAACCGTTCGCACCCGCGACGAGCACGGCACAGCCGGGATACAGGAACTGCAGGCCCCAATCACTCTGGGGGATGTTGAAGGCGATCGTCTGGTGCCCCGGCGTGTGGTTGGTCGCGACGATCGCCTCGAGGAACGAGACCTTGCCATCCGGGCCCGGAAGGTCCGCGATGGTGCCGGTGAAGTAGTCGATGTCGATCACGTTGGCCGAGGTCGTGACCGTGACGGTCTGGGCCGAGGCTGTGGCGCCGCCCAGGAGCAGGGCGAGCGTGAGGAGGGTCGTGGGAGTGTTCATGGCTCTTGCTACCGGGCGTCGAGAGGATCCGCCTCTGCCGGATGCTCGGCTGTCGTTTGCTTCGGGGGTTCGCACCTGCCCGACCTCATGCCTACCTCGGAGGCTACTGGCGACACACGTTCGGCGACCAGAAGCCGAAGTGCGTACAGAGCGAGGAAGAAGGGCCCCGCGAGCGAACCCGTCGACGCGCGAGGCGCGCGGAATCCGACGCCGAGAATCGGCGGAGCACGGAGTCGGCGAAGACCCGGACAGCGGGGCATGAGACCGAGCCTGTGCGGCTGGTTTCGGCTGCCCGAGGTCTTCGCCAGATCTCCGACTCCTCACATGGCGTGCCACACCGAGGAGTGGGCTTCGTGCCGCCGGCCCGCGCGCCACGGAGGCCACGGCATCCGGGATCTGGACGCGCATGCGGAATCCGGACGCCGTGGATGTCGTAAGAAGACGCGCGGGCGGTCGCGCTCCTCGTTCCGGACGGCGTCGCTCGAATCACGCCCCCGTCCCAGCGCGCGCGCCCTCGTGCGTGCCGACGGACCTCAGCCCGGAGCGCGCTTGGAGCGGCGGCGCCGACGGGGGCGCCCGCGGCCCTCGGAGCGGGACTTCCCGGGCCCCTTGGCGAGCTGCTTCGCGATCGTGGCGAGGATGTCCTCGCCCAGCATCTCGACCTGCCAGGGCAGCACGCCGTCGACGTCGGCGAGCTCGTCGAGCGTGCGCGGCTGCTCGACCGCCAGGCGGATGAGGACGTGGCGGTTCAGGATCAGGGACGCGTCGAAGCCCTCGCGCTGGGAGCGGCGTTTGCGCCACTGCTTCAGCTCGTCGTGCATCTCGACCTGGTCCTCGGAGAGCTGCGAGGTGCCGTCGCGCCGCGAGGGCTGCGGCAGGCGCTCGAGCGGGCCGAGCTCGCGCGCGCGCTCCAGCGCCTCCAGGACGCGCGCGCCGTGGCGCTTCTGCTGGCGCGGCGAGAAGCCGTGCGCGCCGCCCAGGTCGCTGACGTTCCGCGCACGCAGGCACGCGAGCCCCATCAGCGTCTGGTTCGTGAAGACCTTGAACGGCGGGACGTCGGCGCGCTCCGCGAGGCGCTCGCGCAGCGCGAAGAGCTCGCGCAGGTTCTGCCGCTCCTGGGGACGCAGGGTCCGCGCGCCCTTGATGCGCACGAAGTCGTTCGGGTCGAAGCGCACCTCGACGGGCTGCAGCGCCTCGAGGCGGCGGCACTCGCCGTCGACGATGCGCGCGCGGTCCAGGCGCTCGAGCTCGTCGCGCATGCGGTGCATGAGCGGGATCAGGAAGTGCGTGTCGAGGCGCGCGTAGTCGATCTGTTTCCGCGTCAGCGGCCGCGCGCTCCAGTTCGAGCGCTGCATCGACTTGTCGAGCTCGACGCCGAAGTTTTCCTGGATGACCGAGCCCAGGCCGGGGCTCTCGATCCCGAGCGCCGCGGCGGCCACGCGCGTGTCGAACAG
This sequence comes from uncultured Planctomycetaceae bacterium, assembly GCA_964351535.1. GTDB lineage: Bacteria > Planctomycetota > UBA1135 > UBA1135 > JAUIDW01. The sequence continues at coordinate 572 of CAYGPA010000440.1, read as the reverse complement.
GCTCGCGAACGAGAAGCCGAAGTCGCGTTTCAGGATCAGGACGTCGTACTCGCCGTCGTGGAAGACCTTGGTGCGCTCGGGGTCGGCGAGCACGTCGCCCAGGCCCGCGAGGTCGAGGTCGGCGAGCGGGTCGACCAGGTAGTCGCGCTCCCCCGCCGTCACCTGGATCAGGCAGACCTTCTCGCGGTAGTTGAAGAAGGAGTCGGCCTCGGTGTCGAAGGCGATCTCGTCGTGGTGGTCGAGCTCGCGGACGAGGCGGTCGAGGTCGGCCTGCTCGGCCACCAGCTCGGGCGGTGAGAGGTCGGCGGCCTGACTCGGGTCCATGCTTGGGGCGATTCGCGGACGGGCGGGGGCGCCTCGCGTCCGATTGGAGAGGCGCAGGTCGGAGCGGACGTCGCGCGCCGGAGCGCGCCGGGGGACGGTGGGAGCCGGCTTGACTCGACGGCGGGGGCAAGCCGCGAGAGCCTCGAAACGAGACGGCCTCCACCGGCTGGTGGAGGCGCGTCGCGGTGTGCGGGATGGCGAGGATGACGGGACTTGAACCCGCAACCTCCGGCGTGACAGGCCGGCAC
>CAYGPA010000439.1:0-4841 GCA_964351535.1 uncultured Planctomycetaceae bacterium | reverse complement strand
GGCCAGCCGGTGCCGGAGTCGAACTTGTCGTCCGAGCGGAAGAGCGGCAGCCCGCCGACGATGCTCACGTACGTGCCGGGGCGCTTCTCGTCCCAGGTCTCGCCGGTGAACGCGCGCTCGGTGCCCGCGTTCAGGGCCACCTTGGCCTGCAGCGGCGAGAGCTGCTTCGCGATCTCCGCGATGTGCTCCTCGGACAGCGGCCGGAGGTCGTGCCCCGAGGTCGAGATCGCGGTCCGCGGGCCGTCGCCCACCCGGGCGGAACCGGCCTGGGCCCCCTCGGCGGCGCAGGAAAAGGACGTCAGCCCGAGGAAAGACGCGAGCCCGGTGAGCGTGATCAGGATCTTCATGGCGGTCGGTACGTGCGGTCGGTGGAACTGTGACGGGGAAGGACAGGGTGCGCCCCGCTCGAAACTCTGCCCAGCGGCAATCCCGTCCCCTTGGAATCCGGGCCCTCACGGGCCGGGCGGGACCCCGGCTGGAGCCCCCATCGCGGTACGGGTCCGGTACGCGGGGAAACTCTGCCCCTGGAGCCTGTCCTGGTGGGCTTGGATGCCGCTCGACCCCCGGGGTTTCGTCCCGAGCGCCGTCGAGGCGGCATTTTCTTCGACGACCGGTCCGATCCCGGCCTCGGGGGCGCCGGCGCCTCCCGCAGCCGCGGCGACCCCGCGACGAATCCGGATTCAGTGAAGGTTCCCGGCCCGCTCCTGCGCGGACCTTGCAGCGGGTCGACGGGTGCCGTCCCCCGAGAGGAACCCATCCCAGGACGAGGACCATGAGACGAACACTCGAGAACGTGTGGAGGAATGCGCTGGTGACCCTGCTGTGCGCCGCGACGGCGTCGGCGGGTGAAGGTCGCGAGGCCCTGCCCGCCGGCGTCGACGCCCCCTGGCTCGCCCGGGCGCGCGCGGGGATCGCGCGGGCGGAATACGAGTTCCGCGCGTCCGGCACGGCCTCCTGGAGTGCCCCCAACCGCGCGCAGGGCCTGCGCGCCGAGGTGGGGCCGCAGGGCCTCGTGGTGGGACCCCGGCGGCTCGGGGGCGCGGCGACCGCGTGGACCCTGCGGCTCGCGACGGCGGGCTTCGGCCGGGCCGACGCCGTCGCCCCGACCTCCCCCGCGGCTCCCGGGAACGCGCGCGCCGCGGGCGAGCGCGTCGAGCTCGCTCACCGCGGCTTCCTGGAGTGGTTCGTGAACGACGCGCGCGGCGTGCAGCAGGGCTGGACGATCTCTGCCCGGCCCGCCGGCGACGCGACTCAGCCGGTCTGTCTCGCCCTCGAGATCGAGACCGAGATGACCGTGCGGATCGCGCCCGACGCGCGCGGGGCAGAGTTCCTCGACGAGACCGGCGCGGTCCAGGTGCGCTATTCCGGCCTCGCGGCCTGGGACGCGCGCGGCGCGGCGCTGCCCGCGCGCATCGCGGCCGCGCACGGCGGCCTGGCCGTGCTGGTCGAGGACGCCGCGGCGGTCTATCCGATCACGGTCGACCCGGTGCTCTCGACCGGCGTCTGGTCGGTCGCGGGCGCGCAGTCCGCGGACCGGCTCGGCGCGGCGGTCGCCGGCGCGGGAGACGTCGACGGGGACGGCTACTCCGACGTGATCGTCGGCGCCCCTTCGTTCTCGGGCACGTTCTTCGGGGAAGGAGCGGTCTTCGTCTACCTCGGGTCCGCCGGCGGACTCTCCACGACCGCGGCGTGGTCCGCGACCGGCGGCGCGGACTCGGCGCGATTCGGGACGGCGGTCTCGACGGCCGGGGACGTCGACGGCGACGGGTTCTCGGACATCCTCGTGGGCGCGCCCCTGGGCGCGCCGCTGAGCGCGGCCCCTGTCGCGAACGCGAGCTTCGTCGCGCTCTACTCGGGTTCCGCGGCGGGGCTCTCCGCGACGCCTGCGTGGACGTACACGGCGGGCGTCGCCGGTCCGCCGCTGGGTCTGGGGCACTCCCTCGCGACCGCGGGCGACGTGAACGCGGACGGCTACTCCGACGTGATCGTCGGCGCGCGCGACTTCTCGAACGGCGAGGCCCTCGAGGGCGCGGTCTGGGTCTTCCACGGCTCGGCCGCGGGCCTGCCGGCGACGCCGAGCTGGTCGTACGAGTCCGACGTCGCGGGCGCGCGCCTGGGCTGGTCGGTGGCCTCGGCGGGCGACGTGAACGGCGACGGCTTCGACGACGTGGCGCTCGGCGCGCCCGAGGCCGACGTGGACCAGGCCGACGACGGAGCGGTGTTCGTGTTCCTCGGCTCGGCCTCCGGCCTCGGCACGGGCGGACCGGACGCCACGATCGACGGCTCGATCGCCTCCGCGCGCCTCGGCGAGTGCGTCGCGAGCGCCGGCGACGTGGACCGCGACGGCTTTGCCGACCTGCTGGTCGGCGCGGGCGCCTACACCGACACGCTCGCGTCGCAGGGTGCGGCGTTCCTGTACCCGGGCTCGGCCGCTGGCCTCGTCACGACCGCGAGCTGGCAGGTCGTCGGCGCGCAGGCGGGACTGTCCCTGGGTCACTCGCTCGCCTCCGCGGGCGACGTGGACGGCGACGGCTTCGACGACGTGGCCGTGGGCGTTCCGGCGATCGGCGCCCCCGCACTCGCGGGCGAGGTGCGCTTCTTCCGCGGCTCGGCCGCGGGCCTCGCGACGACGGCCGAGCTCGTGTTCGCGGGCGCCGCGGCCGGCGAGCAGTACGGCGCGTGCGTGGCGGCCGCGGGCGACACGGACGGCGACGGCTATCCCGACCTCGCAGTCGGAGCTCCGCTGGGCCAGGGCGGCGCCGGCAGCGCGGAGCTCCTGTGCGGCGCCGGCGAGCTGCTCGCCGACGCCTCCGACTGGACCTTCGACGGCGTCGGCACCAACAGCGGTCTCGGAAGCGCGATCGCCTCGGCCGGCGACGTCAACGGCGACGGTTACGACGACATCGTGCTCGGCGCTTACCAGTACGACACACTGATCCAGAACGGAGGCGAGGCCTGGCTCTCCCTCGGAGGCGAGAACGGACTCGAGACCTCACCGGCGCTGGTCGTCTCCGGAACGGAGCACTGGGGCTGGCTCGGTCGCAGCGTCACCGGACTCGGCGACGTCAACGGGGACGGCTACGCCGACTTCGGAGTCGGCGAGCCGTACAAGGACCTCGGCTCGATCAACGAGGGCCGCGTCCTGGTCTACTACGGAAACGCGGCGGGCACGTTCGGCGCACCGGATCAGCTGATCGAGGGACAGACGCAGTTCGGACTGTTCGGCTGGTCGATCTCCGGCGGCGACTTCGACGGCGACGGATACGGCGACCTGCTGGCCGGTGCGTACGGCCTCGGCAACCCGTCTTCGACCGGCGCCGCATTCATTCACCGCGGGTCGCCGAACGGACTGAGTGCGACGCCGACCTGGGAAACCACGGGCGAACAAGCCTCCGCGCGCTACGGGATTCAGGTCGGAACGGCCGGCGACGTGAACGGGGACGGCATCGCCGACCTGCTCGTCATGGCGGATCAGTTCGACGGTGCGTTCACCGACGAGGGTCGAGCGTACCTGTACCTCGGCGCGCCGGGCGGGCCCTCGACGTCGCCTGCGTGGACGTTCGACGGCGGTCAGGACACCGCGCGCCTGTGGAGCGGCTCGGGCGTCGGCGACGTGAACAACGACGGCTATGCGGACATCGCCTGCGGATCGTGGCTGATCGACGGAGGTGCCGTCGACTCCGGAGCCCTGTGGGTGTTCCTGGGTTCGCCGACGGGCCCCGCGACGACCCCCGACCACACGTTGCTCGGGGCGATCGCCAGCGGCTACTTCGGGATCTCCGTGGACGCCGCGGGCGACGTCGACCTCGACGGCTACGACGACTTGATCGTCGGCGAGCTGCGCTACAACGACGGTCAGTTTCGTGAAGGAGCGATGCGCGTGTACCGCGGCGGTGCGACGGGTCCGTCTACGACCGAGAGCTGGCTCTACGACTCCGATCAGACCTTCGCCTCCCTGGGCTACGTGGCCGGTGCAGGCGACGTGGACGGCGACGGCTACTCCGACGTGCTGGGAGGGGCCGGTTCCTTCGACACGAGCACAGGGAACTCCGGACGCATCTACTGCTTCCACGGCAACACCGGCGGAGGCTCGCCCGTGCGCGCGCCGCGGCAGCTGCGGTCGGACGGTACGGCGCCGATCGTGCCGGGCGGCCGCTCCGACGCGACGGACTCGTTCCGCATCCGCGCCGTGCTGCACCCCGACGCCGTGTCGGTCGACTGGGGCGCCGCCGCGGCGGAGGCCTTCCTCGAGTGGGAGGTCAAGCCACTCGGCACGGCCTTCGACGGCACGGGTCTCGCACGCGGCGCCGTCGGTCAGCCGGTCGTGGCCGGCGGTCCCGACCTGATGCTGGAGGAGCTCGTCAGCGGGCTCGCACCGTCGACCGCCTACCGCTGGCGCGCGCGCATCGTCACGACCCATCCGTTCTTCCCGACGACGCCGTGGTTCACGCCGGCGGGCGCGAACGGTTCGAACGAGGTCCACGTGCGCACCGACGGTCCCGCCGTCGACGCCGGCGGACCGAGCTCGAACGGCAACGTGGGAGGCAGCGTCCTCGTGCGCGTGCCCTGACTCTCGCTTCGACTCTCCGCGGATCCGGGCGGGCGTGCACCCAGGCGGTGCGCACCCGTTCAGGTCTCCCCCGCGCCCTCGCCCCTGTCATTCCCCGGGGGCGGGGGCGCTCTTCGCTGCGGACGCGAGCGCGGGGGCGGAAGAAGTTTCGGTTTGCGAAACCCTCGCGCGGAGCAGGAACGCCTCGTCGGTGAAGCGACTCCCCCCGAACTCCAGGTCGAGTTCACCCACCGAACCGTCGAGTTCACCCACCGAACCGTCGAGTTCACCC
>CAYGPA010000438.1:0-4845 GCA_964351535.1 uncultured Planctomycetaceae bacterium | reverse complement strand
CCCTCCTCGACCGCGTAGCCGTCGAGTCCCGCGGCGATCTGCGAGGACACGAGGACCTGGTGCTTGGGATTCACGATCCCGTGCAGGAACACCTCCGTCTCGGCGTTCGGCTGCTGACCCGCGGAGGGCAGCAGGCCAGCCAGCGCCGTCAGGGTCGTCAGGGCGATCTTCGGAAAGGGCAGGGTCATCTCAGGGGCTCCGCTTCATCCCAGGCGCAGCGCGTCCAGGAAGGACAGGATTCTCACGTACACGTGGCGCGCGAGGGTGCGCGCCTCGGCGTCGAACTGGGCGACGAGGGTCAGGCCGTGCCGGAGGTGGTCGCGGTCCTCCTCGGTGAACGACAGGACGATCTCGAAGTAGGCGCGGTCGGACCGGCGGCTCTCGGGATCGACGACGATGGCACCGCCGCCTAGGTTCGTGAGCGCCGCCTGCACGATCTCGCGCGTGGCCGCGGGCGCGATGCTCAGCACGCGGCCCTCGAACGCGCGCGCGGGCGCGCTGGCGGCGCGGCAGGTGACGCTGTCGCCGAGCTCGATGCGCAGGTGGGTGAAGGTCTCCTCGTCGATCAGGAAGCGGCCCACCCACGGGCCGCGGCCGATCAGACCGATCTCGGTGCCCTCCTCCAGGAACGTCCCGGGAATGCGCGAGCAGTCCAGGCGCAGCAGCGTGCCGCCGGCCTCGCTGGAGACGTCCAGGCCGTTCATGCGTCCGACCGCGTTGTCCAGCACGCCGCGGAAGTACGAGCGTCGCTTCTCGATCTGCTGCGCGACGCGGCGGTCGAGAACCGCACCCTGGTGGATCTCGAGCTCGAGGATCTCGAGCTCCGCGCGCGCCTCGGCGACGCGCTCGATCGTCTCGGGGTTGTCGAGGCGCACGAGCGGCTCGCCTCCGCCCACGGGCTCGCCCACGCGCGCCTCGACGCTGCGCAGGAAGCCGCCGGACTCGGTGCGCAGGATGCTCTCCTCGAGCGCCGTCACGATCCCCGCGGGTCGCGCGGGGAGCGGCACGGGCACGGCCACGACGCCCGCCGGGACGAGGACCGCGCCCAGGACTCCGACGACCGCCGCGCGCGTGCGCACGGGAGCCGTCTCCTCCGCACCCCACAGGTAGCGCCCGGCCTTCCACAGCGTCCCGCCGAGCGTCGTGGTCAGGTAGAACCCCGCGATCGCCAGTCCGAGGAAGTAGACCTTGGTCGCGATCAGCGCGCAGATGCCGGTGACCAGCACGAACTTGTAGATCGCCGAGGCGACACCGAAGACCGTCAGGAAGGCGCCGAGGCCGCGCTTCATCCCGTCGCCCTGGCGCGGGAGGCCCAGCGCGACGCGCTTCAGCCACGACAGCACGCGCGCCTGGCACCTGGCGCGCAGGTTGGGCACCTCGACGAGGTCGCTGACGACGTAGTAGCCGTCGTAGCGCATCAGCGGATTGACGTTGAAGAGCACCGTGACGACCGTCGACATCATGAAGACCTGGTAGGCCAGGCTGTTCACGAACGACGCGCTGGTCAGCGACCACGCGACGAGCGCGAGGGCGCCGACCGCGACCTCGACGTACATGCCGGCCAGGCTGACGAAGACACGGTGCAGCTTGCGCGGAAAGCCCCAGGCCGCCGACGCGTCGACGTAGGCGCAGGGTGTTCCGACGATGAGGATGACGCCCATCTCGGGTACGCGGCCGCCGAAGACCTTGCAGGCGTAGGCGTGGCCGAACTCGTGCAGGATCTTCAGGGTCACGAGGATCGCCGCGAGCCACGGCAGGTTGCCGAGGTCCAGCAGCGTCAGGAGCGGTTTCGTCAGGTCGCTCCAGCGCGCGGCGACGATCACGAGCATGACCGCCATCAGCGCCGACCACAGCGCGAAGCCCGCGCGCGAGAAGATCGGGCGCACGTAGCGCTCCGTGCGATCGAGGAACGCGTCCGGCGAGAAGAGCGGCACCTGCATGAACAGGAAGCCGAGGATCTTCTGTCGGCGCGCGAGCCCCTGCTTGAGCTCGAAGCGCTGGTACAGGCTGGAGTGGTCCGGGATCGGCAGGTTGAGCAGGCCGATGCGGTAGAGGTGCAGGACGAAGCCGTAGAAGCCCTCCTCGTCCTCGGGCTCGACGCGACCGCCCTCGCGCAGCTCCGTGAACACCTCGGACAGCGGGCGCACGGACTGCAACGCCACGAAGACCTCGTACTCGTCCGGGGCGAACTTGTGCGCCTGGAACGTGATCGGGTCGCGGACGATGTAGCTCGGATCGCCGCGGAACACGGTCCGCGTGACACGCAGCTCCGAGCGCATGGAGACGACCACGTCGCCCATGCGGCCGGCCAGGCTGGGTTCGGACGCCTCGCTCACAGCCATGCCCGGTACATCGAGTCCATGACCTTCTTGAGCGCGACGCGCCACACGCTGCGCTCGCCGACGGCGACCTTGCCGACGCCTTCCATGCCGGGGCGGGCCCAGTCGGGCAGCTCGCCGGTGACGCGCGCCTCGGCGACGAAGACGTTGCGCCCCTCGCGCACCTCGGCGGCGGGCGCGATCTGCTGGATGTCGAACTCGAGCGGTGCGTCGGGGCGCGCGTTCGTGGCGAAGCGCACGATCTGCCCCTCCTCGATCTCGGAGATCGAGCGCTCGGCGACCTCGAGCTCGAGGTACAGGTCCAGCCGCGGCGCGAGCTCGAACAGCGGCTCGCCCTGCGGCACCACCTGACCGATCTGGTGCGTCAGGTCGCCGCGCAGCACGATCCCGTCGACGGAGGCGCGGACGCTCGAGTTCTCGATGCGCCGGACGACGCTCTGCAGGCGCGTCTGCAGGAGGCTCATGCGCGCCTTGCTGAGGCTGGCGGTGACCCAGTCACCCGCGGCCACGGCCTGGTCGACCTCGACCTGGTGGACCTCGATCTCCGCCGCCAGCTGCTGGTGCTCGAGCTCGAGCGACTCGGTCGAGAGCCTCACGAGCAGGTCGCCCGCCTCGACGAAGTCGCCGGCGCGGACCCGGCTCTCGGCCACGCGCTCCTGGAACGGCGCGCTGAGCTGGATGGTCTCGCGCGGCTGCAGCCGGCACGCGACCGCGGTCTCGTAGTCGGTCGACCCCAGGCAGAACCACGCGAGCAGCGTCAACGCGGCGCCGCCGATCAGCTTCCGACCGTAGCGCTCGGGCGCCATCGACTCGCGCACGGCTGCGCGCAGGGAATCCTCCGCGTGCCGGAGGAAGCAGCGGCCCGCGCGGTGCAGCAGCTCGAGCGCCGGCCCCATCGGACCGATGAGCTGGACGACCGAGTCGATCTCCTCGCGCGAGAACGTGTGCCCCGGCGAGCGCCGCAGGCTCAGGACGCCGACGCACTCGTCCCCGCTCGTCAGCGGGATCGACGCGACGCAGGCGCGGCCCGTCGACGCGCGCCACTGCTGGTGCAGCGCGTGCCTCGACGAGGGCTCGTCGTCCGTCCACGCGCCCGCGTCCTGACTGACGATCGGCTCCGCCAGGTCCAGGCACTCCTCCATCGCCTGCTGGAGCTCGAGCGTGCCGACGTTGCGCAGCTTGGGCTCGTCGAGACCCGAGATCGACAGGATCCGCACGCGCTTGCCGTGCACGCTGCCCATGGCGATCTGCTCGCACTCCAGCTTGGCGCGCAGCCCGTTGGTCAGCGCGAACGCCAGCTCGCGCGCGTCCTTGAAGCGCGCGGCCTTCAGCGCGGAGTCGACTCCCCGGCCCGCCGCTTCGATCGTCGACCGCGGTCCCGCGGCGTCGGCCGAACGCGGCTGCGGGCACGAGAGGTCGAGCAGTCCCGCGAGCGCGCGCAGCTCGGCCAGGTTGGCCTGAACGACCTCGCGCGCGTCCGCGCCGAGGATCAGCGCCAGCGACCCGCGCCCGCTCGAGCCGGGCGCGTGCAGCGGCACCGCGAGGATCGCCACGCTCTGCCCCGTGGACTGGACGCGCAGGACCTCGCCGTGCGCATGCCCCTCGACCTGCGAGGTCAGCAGCGCTGTCTGGGCGAGCTGCTTCCAGGCCGCCTGGTGGCTCGCGCTGAGCGAGTGGTCGGCTTCGACGTGGCGGCCGGGCAGCTCGATGCGGACGACCCCGAGCCCGGCGCCGAAGTGGTCGGCGACGAGCGCGAGCGCGCGCCGGTAGAAGTCCTCGACGGTCTCGACTTCGCGCTCGAGACGCCCGATCTGCTCGACGACGTCGAAGATCCGTTCGGGATGCGGGGCCTGTTCGGTCTCGGGAGACAGCATGGGGATCGCTGGGGGGGCAGCGGCGTTCGGTCGGTGGGGAGGGGATGGGAGGTCTCAGCGGCGCGCGGACTTCAGAGCGCTGTCGAGGTCGATCGGCGAGAAGAACGACAGCCCGCACTCGAAGGCGTCGCTGCGCACGGTCCGACACCACTGGCTCAGGCAGAGCTGGGGCGAGACGGTCAGGACCTCCGGATCGAACGCGATCTGGAAGATGTCGCCGACGAACACGGGTCGCGGCATCAGGATCTTGGCGCCGCCGCGCGAGATGTCGCCGGTGACGCCCTCCAGGCTCCAGGCGTCGCGCTGGCTGAGGCTGCCGGGTCGCAGGACGACCTTGGCGCGCACGGCGAGGCGCTCGTGCGTGCGCATCTTCTCGATCTTCTCCGACGTGTTCTTCTCCAGATCGCGGAGGAGCGCCTGGGTGTTGTCGCCGAACAGGTCGGAACTCTGGGCTTGTTTCTGGAACATCGTGCTTGGGTCTCGGTGAGCTCGACACGGCGCCCGCGGGGGTCGCGGCCGCCGTCATCGTGTCCTCTAGTGCTTGTCCTTGTGGTGGTCGTGCTTGGTCGGGGTCGACGAGCCGGTCAGGTTCCGGAACATGCCCGCGACGAGCGTCCAGATGCCCGCGGTCC
>CAYGPA010000437.1:0-4863 GCA_964351535.1 uncultured Planctomycetaceae bacterium | reverse complement strand
CGCGACGGCTCGCGGCGGACCCTGTCACGGCATCTCGAGAAATCCGCGAACTCGTGTCCGGGTCGAGCGCGCCTCGGCGCCTCTCCGTGCAGCGAGGCCGGGGACGATGGTGTCCGCCGCCCTCCGCCGCCCGAGGAGGCGTGGAACCATGCAACTGCTCCGGACCCTGGGACTGGCCGCACCGGCCCTCGCTGCGCTCACCGGCGCCTCCACGGCTCAGGAGGCGGCGCCGCTCGCCCCCGCGGCCTCGCCGATCTCCGTGCTGGCCGTCCAGGCCGAGTGGAACCTGCGCGAGGCCTCGGTTCAGGCCCTGACGCCGCGCGTGGAGCTCGACGGCTCGGTCCTCGCGGCGGTCGACCTCGACGGACAGACCGTGGACCTGCGGCTCGTCCCCCACTCCGTGCGCTCGAAGGACTACCGGCTGCTGGTCCAGGACGCGACCGGCGCCGTCACGTTCCGGCCCCCCGGACCGGTGCGCACCCTGCGCGGGACCGTGTCGGGGATGCCGGAGGCGATCGTGGCGGGAAGCCTGAGCGAGCAGGGGTTGACCGCCTCGATCCGCCTGCGCCCGGACCTGCAGTACTGGGTCGAGCCGCTCGCCGGTCGCATCGCCGGCGCCGCGCCGCAGCGCGACCACGTCGTGTACCGGACCGATCAGGTGCTGCCGTCGCAGCGCAGGTGCGGCACGCCCGACGGCCCCGCGCGCTCGCCGGTGGGACCGCCGACACCGCCCGCTCCACCGACGGAGGGCGCCGGCGCCGACATCTACCGCGCGCAGCTCGCCTGCGACGCCGACTTCGAGTACTTCAGCGACTACGGCAGCGTCGCGGCCGTGGAGGCGCGGATCGAGCTCGTGATGAACACGGTCAACGTGCAGTACGAGACCGAGGTCGACATCACGCACGCGATCTCGGTCATCCTCGTGCGAACGGCCGAACCCGACCCCTACACGAGCAACGCCCAGGACACGCTGATCTGCGACCTGATCACCGAGTGGACCACGAACCGCCAGGGGCTTCCGTGGGACGTCGTCCAGCTCTTCACGGGCAAGAACATCGCGGGCTCGAACATCGGGCTGGCCACGAACTTCGGGCAGATCTGCGACCGCTTCGGCTTCTGCGTCGCGGGGCCCTCCCTGGACAACGGCGCCTTCTGCTACTCCCAGAGCGACTTCGACCCGAGCTTCGCGTGCGCGACGGACCTCTCCGCGCACGAGCTCGGACACCTGTGGGACGCGGTCCACTGCTCGTGCCCGAGCTACACGATGAACCCGAGCATCACGTGCGCCAACACGTTCTCGGCCGGGACGATCGTCTCCATCCTGTCGCACCGGAACACGCGCGCGTGCCTGGACGAGCTGCGGGACGACATCTGGGTCGACTTCGCGCACACGGGGTTCGAGTTCGGGACCTCGACGTTTCCCTACAACTCCCTCGCCGAAGGCCTGAACACCGTCTCGCCCGCCGGGACCGTCCACGTGAACGCCGGGAGCACGGGCGAGACCCCCACGATCGACCAGCGCGTGACGATCGAGGCGGAAGGCGGCAGCGTCCTGCTCGGCAACTGAGAGCCGGCTCCCGCTCGCGGGCACCTCGGGCGGGGCGGACGGCCTCGCCCGAGGTGTTCCAGCGAGACGTCGCGACCGCCCGGGGCACGCCGGCAAGTCCCATAGTGCCGGAACGTGCTGGGGCCGCGGCGACCGCGCGCGATCTCCTCCAGGCCGGCTCTCGAGCGCCGCGTCAGGGACACACGGTGAACCGCACGGCGTCCGTGAAGCCGTCCCCGAAGCCCGCGGGATCCGCAGGGTCTCGGGTACGCCACTGCGCGAACACGCGCTGGCCGGCGGTCAGCAGCGGATCGACGCCGCTCTGGATGCGGTTGTTGAAGTTGCGCTCCAGCAGGCCCGTGCAGGGCGGTGCACCGAACGCGGGGGCTTGCTTGGGAGGCAGCAGCCGCCGGAACGGGAGCTTGACGCACAGCTTGCCTCCGTGGAACGCGAGGTTGGACTTGGCGAACCCGTAGATCAGGAACGCCGGCTCGTTGGGCAGCACCTGCGCCCCCGTCAGCACGAACGGCTGCGTCCCGGAGGCGCTCGGGACGCCGTTGTGGGCCATGAACGGCACGCACCCCGCGGAGTTGACCTTGCCCTGGCAGTAGAGCAGCGTGCCGTCCGGCAGGTCGAAGTGGTCCACGGCGCCGTCCACGTGGAACTGGAAGTCCGTCCCGGGCGCGCCGATCAGGAGGGTCTTGCCGCTCACGGCGACGTCCGTGCCGCGCAGCGCGAGCGGGGTCGCCGCGAGGGCCGGCACCGTCGCCACCCGCGACCACAGGAACCCGTCCCAGTGGTGCAGGTAGGCCGCGCCCGTGTTGCTGAACAGCTGGCTATCGAGCGGCGCTCCGACCAGGAGGTTCTGCGCGTCCAGGTCGATCGACGCACCGAAGCGCGCGTTGCTCGTGCCGAGGAACGGCAGGACGACCGACTGGAACGCGAACCCCGACGCCCCGAGCCGGTGGACGTACACCGCGCCGGCGTTCAGGGCGTGGGAGTCGTTCCCCGACGCGCCCGCGGCCAGCCAGTCGTCGTCGAGGGCCACCGAGGAGCCGAAGAACTCGGAGCCCGCGACGTTCTGCGAGACGACCTTCTGCTGGAACGTCCAGCTCGTGCCGCTGCGGCCGAAGACGTACACCGCGCCCGCGTCGACGAAGCCGGAGTGGTCGTCGCGAAACGCCCCGACGGCCAGCGTGTCCCCCTGCAACTCGACCGCGTCGCCGAACGCGTCGCCGACGGCTCCGTCGGGTGCGGTGATCGTGGGTCCGAGGGACCAGGAGGAGCCGCTGCGCTGCAGCAGGTGGACGGCGCCGGCCCCGGAGAGGGGCGCGCCGACCGCCAGGAGGTCGCCTTCGAGCGCGAGGGACGATCCGAAGTTCTCGAACGCGACGGCCGAGCGCTCGACGGCCTCGCGGACCCAGGTCGAGCCCGTGCGGCGGAACACGAACACGGCGCCCGCCTCCGACGCCAGCTCCGAGTCCAGCGGCGCGCCGACGGCGATCGTCTCGCCGGACACGTCGACGCTGACGCCGAAGATCGCGTAGGGACGCCCCTCGTCGCCGCCGGTGAGCTTCGCCGTCGGCTCCCAGGTCGTCCCGATGCGGTCCCAGACGTACGCGGCGCCGGAGTCCTCGCCCACGTCGTCCTCGCCCGTGGCGCCGACGACCGCGACCGTCCCGTCGACCGCGACCGCGTCGCCGAAGCGCTCGCCGGGGGCCGCGTTCCACGGGCGCAGGACCGCGAAGTTCCAGGGGGGTGCAGGCGCGTCGAAGTAGTAGACGGCTCCGGCGTCCGGGCCCTCGGAGTCGTGCCGCGGTGCCCCGACGAGCGTGGCGTCGATCGCGATGGCCACCGAGGCCGCGAAACCGTTGCCGCTCGCGCCGTCCGGCGACGTCTGGGGACTCAGAGGCGACCAGGCGCCGCCGGCGGCGCCCGCGGTGAAGGCCGTGGAGGACCCGGGCGAGCCCGCGGCGAGCCGCCACGTCCCGGAGCTGCCGTCGTGGACGAGCGCGCTCGAGGCTCCGAGGCGGCCCGCGGGAGTCGAGCCCTCGAAGCGCGAGGTCTCCGTCCAGCCGGCCATCGTGCGGTCGAGCACGTAGAGCGCTCCCGCGTCGCTCGCCCCGCCGTCGTGCCGCGGCGCGCCGACGACGATCCGATCCTGCGCGGCCCCGACGGAGCTGCCGTAGAGCGACGAGGCCGACGCGTCGCTCGCCCAGCGCTTGGCCTGGAGCAACCAGGAACCGACGTCGTACACGTAGACCGCACCCGCCTCGAAGGCCGCCTGGGAGTCGCGCGGCGCGCCAATCACGGCCCAGGGACGCGTGCGGTCGAAGGCCACCGAGGCCCCGAAGCTCGCACCCGGCGTCGGGTCGTGCGGCGTGATCTTCTGGTGAATCGACGTTCCGGAGACCCCGTCGTAGGAGATGGAGAAGGCGGCGCCCGAGCCCGCGACGCCCGCCGTCGAGTGAAGCGGCGCGCCGACGAGGAGCCGGAAGCCGATCAAGGCCCCGCTGCTCTCGTCCTTCGCCGCCAGCGCCGCGCCGTAGCGGTCCCCCGGGGCGGTCCCGAGGCCCTCGTAGCGCGCGATCTCGTTCCATCCGCCCCCCGCGCCGCGGGCGTAGAGGTACACGGCGCCCCGCTCGCCCGCGACCCCGGTGGCCCGCGGTGAACCGACGGCGACGAACCCGGGCCGCGGCACGGCGACGGCGGCTCCGAAGCGCTGCCCGTCGACGCCGTCGGCGGGGTGGAGCGTCGCCTCCCACACGAACGGCTGCCCCGGAGAGGAGCGCGAGTAGACGTACACGCAGCCGGCCCCCGCGTGGGGCGCGCCGAACAGGGCCTGGTCCCCATGCACGGCCACGGCCTCGCCCGCCGCACCGCTCGCCGGGGCTCCCGCGGCATGGAAGACGTCGGCGTCCCACTGGGTCGGGTCGTTCGCGAACAGCAGGCAGGAGGTGAGGATCGTGGCGATCATGGCGTGTCCCTTCGGTTGCGACGCGCCGGTCGGACGGCGGGCTGGTGACCCGTCGCACCCCGCCCGCATCTCGCGCAGACAATCCCGAGATTTCTTCGCCACCGAGCGGCGCCCCCCGGCCCAGGGGCGATCGAGTGGCGGGATCGCCGTCGAGACGGTGCGGTCCGTGCTGTCGATCCCGTGGAACGCCGGCGGCGAGGAGCTCGCGGTCGAGGCGGGCCTCCCGCGCCCGATCCTCGCGTCCTTCGCCGTCGCGGGCGAGGTCGCGTGGGTCGACCTCGACGCCGCCAAGGGCGAGGGCTCGAACGCCTCGCTCGTGCGCGCGCGGTGCGGCCTCGCG
>CAYGPA010000436.1:0-4893 GCA_964351535.1 uncultured Planctomycetaceae bacterium | reverse complement strand
GCTGCAAGAAGAGCCTCGCGAAGAACCCGCAGGCCGCGCTCGCGAAGGTCGCCGAGGCGCGCGCCGCCGCGCCGAAGAAGGCGGGCGCGGACAAGCAGGGCTGAGAGCCCGTCGATTGCTCTGAACAGGGCACCCCCTACCCGTCCCGCACCGTCGGGTCACGGGAATTCACTTCGAGCGCGTTGCCCCTTCGGCAGTGCGTTCGATTTTTCTTGGGGGCGTGTAGTGGGCGTGCCTCGACGCGGGTACCCCCCCCGGATCCGCACGAGTCCCACCAGCGCGATCCTGGACCCGACTCTTCTCGCCAACCAGGAGCTGTCATGTCTTGGAACCTGCCTTCCATCTCCACGTCGCTTCCCGCGGTGCTCGCGGGATCCCTGCTGGCCGCGCCGGCCCAGGCTCAGACCTTCTCGTGGGAGACCACGTACCCCGGGCCGGGGGCCGAGGGACTCGTCCACGACATCGCGTCCTTCGACGACGGGACCGGGGCCGCGACGTACGTCTGCGGCGTCCTGCGCTTCGCGGACGACGTTCCCGTCGACCTCGTCGCGAAGTGGGACGGCACGTCGTGGTCGGCGCCGTTCGACCCGGGGGCGACGACCGCCGTGGATCGACTCGTGGTCCTGGACGACGGCGGGGGACAGGCCCTGTTCGCGTTCAGCCGCATGGGCGGCATCCTGCGCTGGGACGGGCAGTCGCTGACGACGATCGCACCGCCCTCGACCGATCTCGAGCGCTTCGACGACGGCTTGGGTTCGGCACTCTACCGCAGCGAAGGCGGTGCGCTGTTTCGCGAGTCCGGCGGCGCGTGGATCCAGCAGGGGCCGTCGCTCGGAGGGACGATCGTCGATCTCTTCGCGTTCGACGACGGCTCGGGTCCGGCGCTCTACGCGGCCGGTGACTTCGTTCCGAACGCTTCCGCGGACGTCGCCAAGGTCGCCCGCTGGGACGGGAGCGCGTGGTCGGCCGTGGGGACGGCGATCGCCGGGTCCGCCGTCGTCCGCAGGCTGAACTCGTTCGACGACGGCACGGGCAAGAAGCTCGTCGCCGTGGGATCCGTGGCCGCCGGTCTCGGCTCCGTCGCACGCTGGGATGGTCAGGTCTGGAGCCCGGTGGGAACGCTGGGGCCGGGAACCCTCGACCTGCGGGCCTTCGACGTGGAGGTCTTCGACGACGGTGCGGGCAAGGCCTTGTTCGTCACCGTGCCGGCGCCGAATTCGCTGCTCATCGGATCGCTGCTGCGCCTCGATGCGTCGACGGGCGCCTGGGTGTCGACGCTGAATTCGGTGACGAGCGGCGCCTTCACGCAGGCCGGATTCCAGGACCACGCCGCGCTGGCCGTCGTTCCGGGCGCAAACGGTCGCGAGCTCGCGCTGGCCGGCAACTTCGGGGCACTCGGTGATCCGCGCTTCGGGGAAGTTCCCGTCGGCGCCAAGGGCATCGCGACGTGGGACGGCTCGACCTTCAAGGCCCTGGGCGACGGCCCCGGGCTCAGCGGCTTCGTGAACGACGTGCTGGTCGTCGGCTCCGGCGCGGGGCGCCGCGTCTTCGCCGGAGGCGAGTTCGTCGCCGCCGGAACCGCGCCAGCCCGGTTCGTCGCCGAGCTGGTTGGCGGCGCCTGGCAGCAAGTCGGTGCCGGCCTGCCGGAGGACGTGGTGTCCTTGGCCGAGTTCCGCGGCCTCGTCGTGGCTTCCGGCGGGCGCTTCTCCCTCCAACCCTACGTCCAGGCCTGGGACGGGTCCCAGTGGGCGGCTCTGGGGACCTTGCTACCCGGAGTGCGCGCGTTCGAGGAAATGCTCGTCTGGGACGACGGCTCCGGGCCCGCGCTGTACGGAGCGCACAGTGGTGGTGTCGACCGCTGGGACGGCAGCCAGTGGTTTCGGATCCCCGGGCCGGCTGCCAACGGAGCCTACGCGGACCTCGAGACCTGGGACGACGGTTCGGGCGAGGCCCTGTACGTGCTCGGGAGGTTCCACCTCGGACGCTGGGACGGTTCGACGTGGACGCAGGACGTTCCGCCGTGGGGGCCGCTACAAGCCCGCGTGATGGAGGTCCTCGACGAAGGCTCGGGCCCGCAGCTCTTCATCTACAACGGCGGATCGTTCTCCGGCACCATCGGTCGCTGGGACGGCGCGACGTGGACGCAGCTACCGAGCGTCGGCGGCATCTCGGAGCTCTTCCGCCACGAGTCCCCGAACGGGCCCGTCCTGCTCGCCTCGGGTCAGCTCGGGGGCTTCGGCAACTTCGCGCGCTGGAACGGCGCGGGGTGGGTCGCGGTCGCGCAGGGCGTCGACCGACCGATTCGCGCCTTCGCGACCTCCGTCGCCGAGCGCACGCTGATCGTGGGCGGCGAGTTCCAGCGCGTCGGCGGAGCTCCGTCCGCCTGCGTGGCCGAACTGCTCGACGAGGCGCCGGTGGCGACGAGCTACTGCTCCGGCAAGCTCAACTCGCTGGGCTGCGTTCCGTTCCTCGCGTTCGACGGCGCTCCGACGGTGCAGTCCGGCGTGCCGTTCGACGTGCGCGCCGAGGACGTCCTGCCCGCGGAGGCGGGGTTCCTGATCTACTCGTCCGCGAAGGCGAACCTGGGCTTCCACGGCGGCACGCTCTGCGTGAAGTCGCCCTTCCGCCGCGCGCTGCCCGTCCAGGCCGCGGCCTCGACCGGGACGCCGCCCTGCTCCGGCGTCCTCTCGCAGGACTTCGCCCTGCGCATCCAGGCGGGCACCGACCCGGCCTTGACCGCGGGCCGCGTCGTCTTCGCCCAGTACCTCCAGCGCGACCCGGCGGACCCCGCGGGCTTCGGCGACTCGCTGACCGACGGCGTGCGCTTCCGCATCCTGCCGTGACCGCGCGGGCGCCGCTTCGGTCCGCGGCTTCCTGACGCGGGGACTCGACCTTGGCCCGCGCCTTGGCCGCGCCGCGCGTTCGGACCGGGTGGCGGCTCCGCGGACCTCAGGGATGCGGTTCCGCGCCGTCCGCGGGCCCGACCTCGAGCAGCTCGACGTCGAGGACGAGCGTCGCGCCGGGGGGGATGACTCCCGGCAAACCCTCGTCGCCGTAGGCGAGGTGGGGCGGGATGGTCAGCTCGCGCCGGCCGCCTGCGCGCATGCCCACGAGGGCCTCCTCCCAGGCGGGGAGGACCGTGGCGGAGCCGAGTACGAAGGCGAGCGGCGCGCCGCGGTCGCGGCTGTCGTCGAACATTTCGCCGCCCTCGAGGCGGCCGACGTAGTGCAGCGCGACGCGGTCGCCGGTCCGGGCCGCTTTGCCCTCGCCGGGGAGCAGGTCGACGAAGTGGACGCCCGACGCGGTGGACTGGTACACCGGCGGGGAGAGCTCGATCGGCTCCTCGAACTTGCAGCCGGCGCAAAGCGCCAGCGCGGCGAGGACGAACAGGTTGCGGAGGGAGTCAGGCACCGGCGAGGACCGAGGCGATGCAGGCCACGTGGACGATGTCCTCCGCGGTGCAGCCGCGCGAGAGGTCCATCAGGGGACGTTCGAGGCCCTGGACGAGCGGGCCCAGGGCCGTGGCTCCGGCCAGGCGCTGCACGATCTTGTAGGCGATGTTACCCGAGTCGAGGTCGGGGAAGATCAGGACGTTGGCGCGGCCCGCGAGCGGCGAGCCCGGGGCCTTCTTCTCCGCGACCTGCGGCACGATCGCGGCGTCGACCTGCAGCTCGCCGTCGCAGCAGAGCGAGGGCGCGCGCTTCTTCAGGAGCGCCGTGGCCCGCTGCATCTTCTCGACCTTCGGGTGGCTCGCGGAGCCCTTGGTCGAGAGCGACAGCAGCGCCACGCGCGGCGCGAGGCCCACGAGCTTGCGGTGGCTCTCCGCCGACGCCAGCGCGATGTCGACGAGCTGCTCCGCGGTCGGATCGGGGACGACGCCGCAGTCGGCGAAGGTGTAGGTCTCGTCCTTCAGGATCATCATGAAGCACGAGGAGAGCGTCTGGTTCCCGCGCCGGAGCCCGATGACCTGCAGCCCCGCGCGCAGCACGTCGGCCGTGGCCGCCTGGCTGCCCGCGACGCCGCCGGCGCAGTCGCCCTTGGCGATCAGGAACGCGCCGTAGACCAGCGGGTCGAGCACGCGCTCGCGCGCCTGTTCGAGCGTCAGGCCGCGGTGCTTGCGGCGCTCGAAGAGCTCCTGCGCGAAAGCCTCGAGGCGCGTGTCGCGCTTCGGAACCAGCGCCTCGACGCCGGCCGGCACGTCCGCACGACCGTCGGCGTCGACCAGCACGGGGTCGCACAGGCCCTCCGACGCGAGTCGCGCCGCGGCCTGCGTCACGCGCGGATCACCGGCCTCGGGCAGCACGATACGCCGCCGCGCGCGCCGCGCCTTCTCGTGGAGCTCGAGCAGGACGTCCACGTCAGCTCCGCGGCTCCGGGGTCTTCGCCAGCACGTCGTCGGGCACGTCGACCTCGAGGCGCAGCAGGCCCAGGCCGTGCGTCTTGCCCTGCGCGTCGGTGCGCAGCGAGGCCGAGCCGCCACCGCCGAGGCTGTCCTCGAGCAGGAAGTTCAGGACGAGCATGTTGTCGGCCTCGAAGCGCTTCACGCCGCCCCGGTTCACGCCGTGCATGTGCGCGCGCACGACGTCGGCCGTCAGGTGCTCCTTGAGCCAGGCGTACGCGACCTCGGAGCGCGCCATCACGCCGATGTTGGAGCCCTCGCCCTTGTCGCCCGAGCGGGCGGATGCGATGCGCGCGAGTCGTACCTTCATGTTCGTGCCTCGAACGTGCTGATTCATGCCTCGAAGGTGCTGACCCTGGTCTCGATGTGGCGCTTGTTCACGAGCGCGGGCCAGAAGCCGATGATCTCGGTCGCCTTGGGACGGCCGCCGGCGAAGCCCGTGACGCCCGGCGGGCCGCTCGTGACGAGCGGGACGAGCTCGGTGCCGAAGCGGT
>CAYGPA010000435.1:0-4899 GCA_964351535.1 uncultured Planctomycetaceae bacterium | reverse complement strand
CGTTCCCCGAGGACCCGGACCGCTCCCACTTCGCACCGCTCGATCGCGGCGACGAGGGACTCGACGTGCGCCTCGCGCTCGCGACGGGCGCGGAGCGCTCGATCGACGCGCAGACCTACCTCTGGCACGAGGACGCCTGCGGGAGTCTCTTGCTCGACAAGCTCCTCGAGGCGGCCGACCGCGGCGCGCGCGTGCGCCTGCTGATCGACGGGTTTCGACTGGAGGGGCACGAGGACTTCGACGCTCACCTCGGCCTGCACCCCAACCTCGAGATCCGGGTCTTCAACCCGGCCCTCCACCGCGGAGGACTCTGGAGGACGCTCGAGGTGGTCGAGCACATGGGGCGGCTCGACCACCGCATGCACAACAAGCTGTTCCTGGTCGACGGGGTCGTCGGCGTGTTCGGGGGCCGCAACGTCGGAGACGAGTACTTCGGCCTCGGAGACGCGGCCGACTTCCGCGACTTCGACCTGCTCGCGGCGGGTCCGGTCCTGGGGGAGCTCTCCGGCGCGTTCGACGAGTTCTGGAACGGCCCGTCGACGGTACCGCTCGAGGCGATCGCGACGGAGGAGGCGGCTGCGCGGCACCGGGAGACCCACGCGCGGGCGCGCGCGGAGCTTCGCGACCTTCACTCAGGGGACGCCCGCCTCGACGCCCGCCGCGAACACTCGCGGGCGAGCTGGCTCGGGGCGCTCGCCCGCGCCCGGGGGCACATGCTCGCGGGGCGAGCGCGAGTCCTGCACGACGCCGCCGACATCGACGTCCGGGGCGCGACCGGCATCCTGGGGCAGGCTTTCGAGGAGGCGCTCGCGAGCCACGCGGGCGACGTGCTGATCGTGACCGCCTACCTGGTGCCCGACGAGACCCTGGTCGAGGAGATTCGCGCGCACACCGCCGCGGGCGAGCGCGTGCGCATCCTGACCAACTCGTACATGAGCACGAACCAGCCCATGGCCCACGCCTACTACGCCGCCGCCAGGACGGACCTCCTGGCGGCCGGCGCCGAGCTCTACGAGCTGCGCGGCGACGCCTGGAGTCACGTGCACCATCGCTCTCCGGGAAGCCGGGCCCGCAAGCTGGGCCTGCACGCGAAGAGCGCGGTGTTCGGCGACTCGCACGTCCTCGTGGGATCGCTGAACCTCGACCCGCGCTCGATGGCGCTGAACACGGAGATCGGCGTCCTGATCGAGAGCCGCGCGCTCGCGGATCGCGTGCGCGCCTGCCTGGAGCGCGAGCTGGCCCCGCGCAACGCCTGGCGCGTGGAGCGCACGGAGGACGGCGGACTCCGCTGGTCCACGCAGGGCCTCGAGCTGGCCGAGGAGCCCGACATGGGCACGGCGGAGCACGCGCGCGAGTGGCTGCTGCGGCTCCTCCCCCTGCGAGGCGAGGTCTAGCCTTGCGCGCCTGGTTCGCTCTGCCCGTGCTGGCGCTGGTCGCCTGCGCGAGCACTCCCGAGCCGGTGGTCCTCGACCCCGAGGCCCACGGTCGCCTGACGGTGGACGGCTTCCGCGAGGCCAGCGCCGCGGTCGCGACACGCCTCGAGACCGCCGCCGCCTGGGTCGTCTTCCCCGACGTCGAGGACTCCGGGGCGACCTGCGCGCACGCGGGCACGCTGTTCCGGCCCGGCGCACGCCCGCGCGCGGCTACCTTGACCTGTGCGGTTCGACCGACCGCGCCCGCCGGCGCCGCGTACCACATGCTCGTGGTCCTCGCGGATCCCGCCGACGTCGAGCGGCTGGTGCAGGGCGCGCTCGAGCTCGGCGACGCGCCCCGGCTGACCCCCCACGACGACCACGGCCCGCCGCCCGACTCCGAGACCGTGTGGGTCGTGACGAGTCAGCGCGGCAGCCTGCTGTTCGACGCGTGGCCCGCGCTTCAGAGGATCACGCTCGTCGATCCCGAGTGAGGTGAGGCCGTCGAGCCGGAGCGCGAAGACGCTCGACGCGGACGCGGCGATCAGAAGATCGGCTCGATGAACACGTAGGCGGCGTCCTCGCCGCCCTCGGCGAGCCCATAGCCGACGTACACCGGGCCGAGAAACGTGTCGACCGCCACGAAGAGCGAGCCGGCGAGGACGAGCTCGTCCGACTCGATCTGGTCGCGGGTCTGCCAGATGCCTCCGAGCTCCAGCGAGCCGCCGACGTACGCATCGAGCCCGACCGCCGTCGTCCGCCCCGAGAGACGGTAGTAGGACTGCACGACACCCAGGGCGTAGTGGTTCCCCGACAGAGATCGTTGCCCGAACCCCGACAGCCGCTGGAATCCGCCGAGGAAGAACTCGCTCGCGAGCTGGCCTTGACCCTCGAGCGTCGTCCCCACCTCGACCGAGGGGTACACGGTCAGGTCCCCGAACGTGAGCGGTCCGCCCGCACGCGCCTCGCGGACCGAGCGGTCCGAGTCGCCGCCGAGGGCTTCGTTGCTGGATTCCCAGGCAGCGCTGGCGAAGAGACCCGCGCGCGGGAAGCGGATCCTGTCGAGGGTGTCGGCCGTCAACGTGGCCGTGATCTGCCTGCGTCCGACGTCGACGCGTCCGGGTACGGAGCCCGGCAAGGCGATCGTCGGCCGGGCCGTGCCCGAGACCCAGCCGTAGCGCACCCGGGCCTCCCCCCAGGACCCGAGGTTGCGCCCCACGGCGACCCCCGCTTCCAGGGCGTCGATCCCGAACTCCGCGACCTTCTCCCCGTTCACGATGAGGGGAACGTTGTCCTGCTCGTACTCGATCGACGGGGCGACGAACCAGCGCAGGTTTGCGTCGAACGGCTGGTAGAACTCCGAGAAGAGGCGCGTCCGGGTGCCGACCTGCACCTCGTTGCGCAACTCGCCGCCCAGCCCGTTCAGCGGCGTGGAGGTGTGCTGGACGCCGACGTCGAACTCGCCGCTTCCGCGCAGGTCGCTGCTGGCGCCGAACCGGAACCGCAGGTAGTTCGGGCCCCAGGACTTCTCGATCGGACGCAGGACGACGTCCGCCACCCCGGGGGATCCCGGCACGGGGACGACGTCGACCTCGACGCGTTCGTACACGCCGAGTCCGGCGATCCGCGCGCGCGCCCGGGTGATCGCCGCCTCGTCGAGAGCATCCCCCCCGCGGAGCTCCGAGAGGGCGCGGATCACGTTGTCGGAGAGCGTCGTGCGACCGTCCACGCGCACCTCCCGCAGCGTGTACGGCACGCGTGGGCGCCGTCGATGGCTGGTCCGCCACGCCGCCCAGGTGGGCTCGTCGACCGAGAACCGGGACAGTCGCTCGCGTACGGACTCCATCGAGGCGCGCCCGAGGCGGATCGCCTCGGGCGCGCGATCGAAGGCCATGACGCCGATGTCGCCGAGGTCGGGCACGATGCCGACGTCCGCCTCCGTCAGGGAGTCCATGGACCTCCGGCGGTTCTCGGCCATCAGGATGCCGATCACCTGGTTCGACACGTTGAGCATGGAGCGCAGGCCGCTCTCGTCGGCGAGCGGCGACGAGATGTCCACGACGATCACCACGTCCGCACCCAGGCCACGCGCCACGTTCACGGGCACGTTGTCGACGACGCCTCCGTCGATCAGCGTGCGCCCGCCGAGCTCGACCGGCGCGAAGATTCCGGGCAGGGACATGCTGGCCCGGATCGAGCGCGGGAGGCTGCCGCTCGCGAGCACGACGCCGCTCCCGTCGGCGATGTCCGTCGCGACGCAGCGGAACGGAATCCGGAGCTCGTCGAAGTCGGCGTCGGTACCGACGGAGTCGAGCAGCGTACCGAGGAAGGCCTCGACGTTGACGCCGAGGAGCAGCCCAGGCGGCAAGACCAGCCCGCCGTCCCAGCCGAGCACCAGGTCGATCTGGAAGCGCCGCTCGTCCTCACGCCTTCGAAACCAGAGCTCGTTGCGCGGCGGAGCGTCGGACAGGATGCTCGCCCAGTCGGCCTCCTCGAAGGTCCGAGCGATCTCCTCGGGGGAGTAGCCCGCCGCGTACAGGCCGCCGACGATGGCGCCCATGCTCGTGCCGACGACGTAGTCCACCGGAACACGCAGCTCCTCGAGCACGTCCAGCACCCCCGCGTGCGCCGCACCGCGCGCGCCACCCCCGCTCAGCACCAGGCCGACGCGCGGACGCGTCTCCCTGAGCCCCTCCTCGGGCACCGGCTCCTGTGCCGCGCCGCGGGGGGACGAGGCGAGCCAGACGATCAGCACCGCGACTGCGGAGAGGGGGAGAGCGCGGCGATGGGACCGCGAGCGTGTGGGCATGTCGTAGGACGTGAATGGGTTCCGTGTGGTGCGCGGAGCAGATTGTCGCCGGATCTCCTGCAACCGAACCAGCTTGGTGCAGTCCCACTGCCGTCGAGGACCTACTCGCCTCCTCGACCGAGGTCCAAGCCCATGTTCGAGTCTCCGCATCGTCCCCACAAGTCTTGCCCCGCCACTTCGGCTCCCGGCCCAGACGCGGTGAGGAGCCCGCATGGGGCACCTTCGCTCCCGGCTCCGCCGACCGAGCCACGCCCGCTCGCGGAAGCGTCCGCGTGCGAACAGGCCTCCGACGGGAAGCGCGCGCCCGATATCCTGGGGCGATGCTGCCTCGACTCCCCGGCGCCGCTCGGCTCCTTGCGCTCCTCGCGACGGTCCCCGCGCTGCCCGCCGCACCGGCACCCGCCCCTCCCCAGGCGCGGCCCAACATCGTCTTCGTCTTCTCCGACGACCACGCTCCCCACGCGATCGGTGCGTACGCGCGGGACGCGGCGATGACGTTCGGCGCCTGGCTGGCGAGCGTCGACGCGACGCCGCGCATCGACGGACTGGCGGCGAGCGGCATGCGCTTTCGCAGGGCGTTCTGCACCAACTCGATCTGCGGGCCGAGTCGCGCCGTCGTCCTCACGGGCAAGCACAGCCACGCGAACGGGTTCATGAACAACGGCAACCGCTTCGACG
>CAYGPA010000434.1:0-4917 GCA_964351535.1 uncultured Planctomycetaceae bacterium | reverse complement strand
CAGTACGGCACCGGTGGCGTGGAGACCTCGACCCGGAAAGCGAACGCCCCGGCGTTGGCCAGGGGGTTGCCCACGAGGTCGGTGACCTGGGAAGGCACCGTGAGAACGACGCGGGTGAGCGCGCCGGGGTTCGAATCGGCGAGGGGCAGGTCCGCGACCGGATCGAGGGTCAAGCGCGTCTCGCCTCCCACGAAGTCGAAGCTCACGCTCGCGGCGGTGGAAATGCCGATGCGGTCCACCGTGGTCGCGAGGTCGCCGTCGGGATCCAGCTCGAACCGGATGAACGGCAACGAACCCGTCTGAAGATCGAGCAACGTCGCCGCCAGCATCACGTCGTCGAATACCAGCGTCACGTCGGAGTCCACCGCGACGTGGCTCGCCCCAGCGGCGGGCTGGTCGGGCACGGACGTACCCGTGGCCGGATCGATCGTCGTCACGAGCACGTCGACGCTGGGCGGCCCGGGGACGACGTCCAGCACGCCCTGATCGGCAACGACGGTGCAGAGCATCCGGCTCGTGTTCGAGTTTCCGCCGATGCTCCGCAGGTGCGGTCCGGGATCGCCCTGGGCCGTACCGGGCACGAAGAGCGTGTAGCTGCCTCCCGCGGAGAGCCCGAACACGGGAAGGCCGTTCGCGTCGAAGCCCGAGAAGGGCCGGAACACGACCTCGTCGCCGCCCGCGCCCTCGACGGTGTACGTGCCCGGCACGGGAACCCCCGTGATCAAGCTGGTGAAGCGCACGGTGTTCACGTTGACGGAAGCCGGGTCGACCGCGTCGGAGAACGCGATCCGGAACTCCTGGTTCACGAAGACGTTCGCGACGGCACACGAGACCTGTGCCCCCCCGCCGCCGCTGCTGCAGCCGAGGTTGCATCCGGTGACGAACAGCGACCCCCCCGAGGGGGACACGGGAGTCAGGACCGCGACCGCGGCCAGCAGGATCGTGAACATGCGGAGGCTCCTTTGCCGGCTACCGGCGGCGCATCCACATATACGGCCAATCCGGAACCGCGACGGCGAATTCCTCCATTGCGGGTGGACCCGGAACTCCGGGCCGTCGCCGAGCTTCGCGCCGCCGGAGTTCGGGACTCCACCGTGCCGGAGCTCCGAGACCTACCGGCCGCAGTGCGCGGGCCATGAAGCTGCCGGGTCCTGCAATCCCGTGGTCGCGGGTGGAATCGACAACCTTGCCTCCGGGTCGTGATCGACCGTCCTCGGTGCGGACGACAACGAGGCTGCCTCGCGGACTGAACGAGTCGAGCGTCGCGACGACCGGATCACGGTTCTGGAGACCCGCCTCGAGGAACTGGAAGGCCCGCTGCGTGTCGCGCTCGAGCGCGGACCGACGACAGAGCTCTCGCAGCCCTGGACTCGCTGCGGCGGGTTCAGGGCACCTCGATCGTGACCTTGCCGAGGTCGAGTTCCTCGCCGCGCGACAAGGTCACGGTGCGGCGGACGGCGTTGCGGTTCTCGTCCGAGAAGCGCAGCTCGAGCGTCACGCCGGCGGGCAGACCGCGCAGCTCGAACGGACCGGACGGCACGTAGAAGGGGTTGGCGGTTCCGTCCCAGACGTCGCCCTCGGCGAGCGTTCCGGCCGGCAGCGCGATGAGGGCCGCCTGGCCGCCGACGGGGTCGCCGAGCGACAGCAGCTCGAGCTCGCCGCGCACGACGGTGCCCGTGCGCTGCAGCGGGACCTGCAGGCGGCGCTGCTTCGCGTTGGCCGGCAGGGAGACCGCGAAGCGCGCCCCGAGGCCGGCCTCCGGCGCCCAGGCCGTCAGCTCGTACTCTCCCGGCGGGAGCAGGCGCGCGAGTACGTCGTCCACGCGGATCGTGCGCCGGCGTCGTTCGTGCGCGAGCACGATGCCGCGCGTTCCGGTCAGCGCGCAGAACCACGGTTCGGGCACGGCGCGGCCCGCCTCGTCCTCGACGTGGAACAGGACGACGACGAGCTTCTCCTCGCGGCGCGGAACGAGGATGTCCACGCCGGCGGGAGCGGGCCAGGCCACGTCGGTCTCCGCCGGCAGGTGCCCGAAGTCGAGCAGCGGCTCGAACGCGAGGTGATCGATCTCCTGCACCGCGCCGACGAGGCGAAAGCTCCCGTCCTCCCCGGTGTCGACCGCGCCCCATCGCGCCCCGCGGACGGAGGCCGTGACCTCGCCGCGCACGGGCTGGCCCGCGTCGTCGACGGCGCGCCCGAAGAGCTCCGCGTCGCCGGCCGGGAGCCGCACGTCGCCCAGGTCGGTCCGCTGGCCGTCGACGACGTGCGCCTCGACCGACGTGCGCTGCATCCAGCCCTCTCCACTGGCGAACAGCTCGATCGTGCGCAGTCCCGGGACGAGGCCGTTGACGTAGAAGCGCCCGTCCGTGTGTGCCGAGTGGCCGTCCGCGCCGCCTTCGACCCGGACGAAGACGTCCGCGACGGGCTCGCCAAGGGCGTCGAGGACCCGGCCCGTGACGCACCCGGCGGGCTCCAGCACGATCGGGAGCTCGAGCGTCTCGCCCTCCGCCAGCGGCGGGAGGGCGAAGGCGACGGGCTCGAACGACGGCACCTCGCGCTCCCGCGGATACCAGTTCGAGGCCACGAGCACGGCGAGCGGCCGGCCCGCGGGGACTTCGGCGAGACGCACGACCGCGCGCATCACGGCACCGTCGGATTCGTCGCCGCGGGGGTCGAGCTCGACGGGGTGCTGCTCGAGCGCATCGGGCCGCAGGCGCCACGTGGGGTTCTCGAGGAAGCGGATCGGCTCCTCGCCGAGCAGGGACACGAACGCCTCCAGGTTCGTGATGGCGGGAGCTTCGATCCGGACGACGACGCGGGCTCCTCGCGGTTCCGGATCGGGCTCCGCGGCAGCGTCGACAGACGCCGTGCGGGGCGCCCGTGCTGCGCGCGCGGCCGCCTGCGGCGCGGACGGACGCGCGAGATCGGACGGCGTCGCGCTCGGCTCTTTCGGCTGCGCGGGCGGCGGCGGAGCGGCCTGGGAGTACCGGGCCTCGCCGCCGACCCACAGCGCGACGCCGAGCGCGACGCCGGCGAGGGCCAGCAGTCCGACGAGCGCGGCTGCGAACCGGCGGCGCGGCATGCTCACGACTCTACCGGCGCTCGAGGCGGACCGGAGGGGCTACCTGCGACCGAGGATCTCGAGGGCGGCCTCCAGCGCCGCGTCGCGACCGCCGTGCACGTGGAAGTCCGGTGCGGGGAGGACCTCGACGTCGACCTCGATGCCGCGGCCGTCGTAGAGCCGACCGTCGGGCCGGAAGCTCGCCATCGAGGCGCAGCGCACCTCGATTCCCGAGTGCGGCAGCCGGAAGCCCTGCGAGCGCGCGCTGCCGCCGCTCGAGGCCGTGCCGACGAGCGTGACGTTCGGCAGGAGCTCGAGCGCGCCGAGGAAGATGTCGGTGGCGCTGAAGCAGCCTGCGTCGCTGAGGACCACGACGGGGCGGTCGTAGTGGAACTCGCCGTCGCGTCCGGTCCGGTCGAGCACGAGGTAGTGCCACGCGCTGAAGCCGTCGGGCAGCTTCCACTCGGGCTCGAAGCTCGCGCTCGCGCGCTCGATGGCATCGCGCTGGGCCTCGGTCCAGCCCGCATGGTCGGCGCGGTACATGGTGCGCGCGTCGAGGTGATCGTCGCCGAACTCCGCGGCCAGGCGGTAGGCCGCGACGTTGCCGACGACGGGCGGCTGGTCGGGGCCGATCAGGTAGCCGCCGAGGGCCAGCAGCGCCTCGCGCGAACCGCCGCCGTTGCCGCGCACGTCGACGACGAGGCCGCGCGTGTCGCGGAACGCCTCCATCTGCCGGTGGACCTCGCGCACGGCCTGCTCGTCCATCCGCGGGATGCGCAGGTATCCGATCGAGCCCTCCAGGAGGCTGCTGCGCTCGCGCGGCCAGGAGCGGTAGGACGGCTTGTCGCTCGTGAGCACCAGCGTGAGCTCGCGCGCGTCGGCGCCGTCCGCTCCGGCGAGCTCGAACGGCAGGATGGCCGGCGGCTCGGCGTCCGTGCCCTTCACCAGCGGATACCAGAGCGCCGCGTCCCGCAGCAGGCCCAGCGCGCGGCGGCGAACGAGCTGCGGGCTCCCGGCCGCGACGTACGGCTGTAGGGCGGCGACCAGCTCGTCGAGCGGAACGCCGGCGATCGACGTGATGAAGGGATGCTCGGGGTCCAGGAAGGAGCTGCGCCCCTCCGAGAACGCGACCGCGCCCCGCGCCGAGTCGGCGATCAGGAAGGGCAGGAACGGACCGCGCTCTCCGAGCGGGTACCCGAAGGCCTGGACGCCGGCGTGGCCGTCTCCGAACTTCATCAGCAGCCGGTGGAGCGCGTCCGCGAGGCGGACGGAGGAAACGGGCTCGCTGAACTCGGCGGCGAGGCCCTCCAGCTCGCGCTGCCACGCGACGTCGCGCAGTTCGAGGTAGGCGAAACGCTCGCGCAGCCCGTCCTCGAACGCGCGCAGGTCGGCGCGGGCCTCGTCGGCCGAGAGTTCCGGCTTCCACGTCGGGACGTCGTTGTTCGCGCCCCACAGGGCTCGCCGGTTCTCGGACGTGTTCGGCACGCCCTCGAGCACGACTTCCTCCCCGTCGGCCAGCCGCACGAGCTTCAGCGTCACCTCGTGGCCGGGGTTCGACCCGACGAGGTCCATGGCCTCCATCAGGTCCTCGCTGAAGCGCTTTCGCAGCTGCCCGGGCCAGCGTCGCTCGCACGCCTCGACGATCTTCACGACGTCGACGCCGTCGATCGCGACCGGTCGATACCAGACGTCCGCGACGCGCACTTGCGGCTGATCGTCCTCCCAGCGCAGGGCCTCGAACGGGCTGGCTTGCACGGCGTGGTCCTGCGGCTCCGCGAGAGCGGACAGGCTGCCGAGAGCGAGCGAGAGAATGCACAGAGCGAGGCGAACGAGCTTCATGGACGGGGACCTCCGCTGGA
>CAYGPA010000433.1:0-4950 GCA_964351535.1 uncultured Planctomycetaceae bacterium | reverse complement strand
ACGTACACGAGCGCATGGCGCACGTGCCGCGGCGTGCGCAGGACGACGTCGTGGTAGCGATCCGCGAAGACCGATCCCCGCCTTCGCCACAGCCGATTCAGCCTTCGAGCCATCCGCACGCAGAGTCCCTGCATCCCCCGCGCGATCCGCACGCGATCGGAACCCTCGACGATGAGATGGACGTGGTTGCTCTGAACCGAGTACTCCACGACGCGAAACCCGGACTTCTCGCACCCCGACGCGAGCGCGCCGAACAGCACCCGGTAGGGTGCCGGTAGTCGCAGGTTCGGCAACCCCCCGCGAACGCGCAGCGTGACGTGCAGCGGAAAGCGCTGCCGAAACTCTGCCCGCGGTCGGTGGGGCACGCGCGACCTGCCGTTCGCCGGTCGTCCCGCACCCGGTCGGAATCCACCCCTGAGGCGGCGGTCGAGTCGCAGCTGTTCCTGACGAGTTCGCTTCTTCATGCAGCAGGGACTGCACGAGCGGCGAGGGGTTGCGGATTCTGTTCTTGATTCGGGCAGAGTTCGGAAGGAGACGCGTCGAGCCCCGGCGCCCGGCTGGAGTTCCCTCGGATTGCCGGCACGAATCTGGCGGGAGCGGTATCTCGACTCGCATGAAGGCGCTCCTACCCCTGCTCCTCGCCCAGATCGCCCTTTCTGTGCCCGAGGGGGCCGGGCCGCGGATCGGAGAGAGCCTGGCTGCCCACGGGTCCACGTTGGCCGTCTCCTGCGGGTGCGAAAAGCCCGGCAGAGAATCCGGTGGAGGGCGAGTGTTCCTGTTCGAGCGCCGAGAGGGTGCCTTCGAGTGCTCGGCGGCGTTCGATCCCGAGTACCTGGGCTCCAATCGACCTCGGCCGGTCGCGCTGGCCATCGATGGGCGGACCCTTGCCTTTGGGTTGACCGTCGACCCCGTCGTGCACGTCAGTGCAACCTGTGAGATGTCCCCCGCGAAAGCGCGCAACTCGGTGTTGATTCATGGGCGTGTGGGGGAAACCTGGGCCGAGCTCGAGCGAGAGCGCGAGACCTACCCCACGAGCTGGTTCGGCGCCGCGCTCGACCTCGACGGGGACACGCTCGTCGTCGGGGCACCGAGCGAGGAGGCACCTGGCACGGACTGGGGGGCCGCCTACGTCTTCCGGAAGCGGGAGGGCGCCTGGGAGCGCGAGGCGCGCCTGGTCCCCGGACGACTCGATTCGCGGTCCTACTCACCCCTTGGCGAGCTTGGCCGAGCTGTCGCGATCCACGGCGATCGAATCGTCGCAGGAGCTCCAGGCATCCCCTTCACGATCGGCGGAGGACCCGCACAGATCTTCGAACGGTTCGAGGGGGAGTGGAGGCCGAGCGGCATGCTGGAGCCTCGGTTCGATGCGAACGACGTGTCCCGACCGGAGAATCAGACACGCGGCTTGTTCTTCGGCGCCTCCGTAGACCTTGCCGACGATCAAGTCGTGGTGGGATCGCCGATGACGGTCGGACCTCGCCCGTCGGGCGAGGTCTGGGTGTTCCGCCGACGGGCTGAGGGTGAGGACGGTTGGAGCGTCACGCAGCATCTCCGCCCCCCGGCAGAGTTCCCCACGGCTTCCCGGTTCGGCTCAAGGGTGCTGCTCCGCGAAGACCTCTTGTTCGTGGCGGCGGCGGGCGGCTACGGAGACTCCGGTCGGCCTTCGTACGCAGGTTCGGTCTTCGCCTACCGCAGGGACGGCGAGAGCTGGATCTCTGCCGGGGCGCCGCTCGTCGGCGATCCGGAGACCCAGGCAGAGTTTGCGGCGGCGATCGCGGTAGCGGGAGACGACCTCTTCATAGGCGCGCCCGGAGCGAACGAGGGGCAGGGGGCGGTGTTTCGCTACTCGATCGACGAACGCTTCCCCGTTCGCGCCAATCTTCGAGACGAGCGGTAGACGGGGAAACCCTTGGATTCATGGCGAACCTGCTCCTGATCTTCGTTGCCCAGGTGGCCCTCGCAATACCCGAGCTACCTGAGGCGGGGTTCGGTACAGCCCTCGCCGCCGACGAGCGCACGCTGGTCGTCCTGGGGCGTAGTTTCGAGTCCGGGAGGCTGAGGGTTCCGATGCTCGTCTACGAGGTCGACGGCGACGTGCTCGCGGAGCCGAACCTCCTGGAGGTTCGAGGTCCGGCTACCGCAAGGGTTGGAGAAGTGGCCGTGGACGAGGGCCGAATCGCCGTTGGGCTCTGGTTGGCGGACAGCCAGCCGCGGACCAGATTACGGGGCTTCGTCGTGCTGTTCGAGCGGGGCTCGGACCACCCTGCGTGGTCGGAGGTTGCCCGTATCCGCGCGCGCGGCGCCCATAGTCGATTCGGAGAGTCCCTCGACCTCGACGGCGACACCCTCGTGGTCGGAGCCCCTGGTGCCGCGAGCGCAGGGCCGTGCGGCGCCGTACAGGTGTTCCGTCTTCCCGAAGAGGGGTGGGAGCACGAGGAGCAACTCTTACCGGAGAGGGGGCCGCGGTTCTCCCCGGGTCGTTCCGAGGATGGCTTCTTCGGTACCTCCGTCGCGATCTCCGGGGATCAACTGGTGGTGGGGGCGCCGGGCCAGCCACTGACGATCCCAGGTGGCCCGGCCTACGTCTTCGATCGCCGGTGGTCGGACTGGGGACTGGTCGGTTTGCTCGATCCCTGTGAGCTGGGGCCCGTAAGGCCGGGAGCTCTCGAGAGCCCCTGGACGCGGCGCGGGATCTGCTACGGGGCATCGGTCGACATCGAAGGCGACGTCGTGGTCGTCGGGTCGACGACTCAGGGGCGTGGGACGCGCGGAGAGGTTCTGATCCACGAGCGTGACGAGTCCGGCTGGTCCCTGACTCAGATCCTGACGCCGCCGGACGACTCGATTGCGGCAGGGTTCGGTGCGGAGGTCCTCCTGAAAGGAGACCTGCTCATGGTCGTCTCCCACGGGCCGTGGAGTCCCACGGGCTACCACCACAGGGTCGTTCACGGCTATCGCAGGGACGGTCCGTGCTGGTTCCTTGCAGGAGGTCCTGTCGTCGGAACCGAGGGCGCGGAGCTGGGGCCGGCGATCGCGGTGTCGGGCGACCATCTGTTCGCGGGCTCGTCCGGGGCGAACGGTGGGAGCGGGGCGGTGTTTTCCTACTCCATCGCCGAGTGGTTCCCGGAGCCCCGCTAGCCTCGTTCAGCTCCCCGGCAGCGGGACGCGTTCGACCTCGTCGGGCACCGGCGCGAACTCGCCGGCCGTCCAGGCGCGCTCCGCGCGTCGGATGCGTTCGGGGTCGCTGGAGACGAAGTTCCAGCTCATGTGGCGTTCGCCGTCCAGCGGGTTTCCGGTGAGGATGGCGAAGGTCGAGCGTTCCAGCGCCTCGACGCCGGCTTCGCCCGGGCGGAACGTGAGCAGAGTTCCGGGGGCGTGCTCGGTGCCGTCGGCGCGCAGGCGGCCGGAGACGACGTAGACCGCGCGTTCGGGGTGCTCGTCGGGCAGGGACAGCGCGGTGCCCGCGGGGGCCTCGACGTGGACGAGGGCCAGGGGCGCGGGGACGTCGAGCGGGGCGCGTTCGCCGTAGGCGCTGCCGGCGGCCAGGACGAGGCGGGCAGAGTTTCCGTCGGGGCACGGCAGGGCGAGCTGGGGCAGAGTTTCGCGGCCCTGGTGCTGGAAGCTCGGCTCGTCCTCTTCGCGCTCGCGGGGCAGCGCGGCCCAGAGCTGCAGGCCGTGCACGCGGCCGCCGTTCGCGCGCAGCGCGTCCGGTGTGCGCTCGGAGTGCGCGATGCCGCGGCCCGCCGACATCCAGTTCACCTCGCCCGGGCGGATCTCCTGCACGGTGCCCAGGCCGTCGCGGTGCAGCAGGGCGCCCTCGAACAGGTACGTCAGCGTCGCGAGGCCGATGTGGGGGTGCGGCGGGACGTCGAGGCCCTCGCCGGCTTCGAGCTCGCGCGGGCCCATGTGGTCGAGGAACACGAAGGGCCCCACGGCGCGCCGCTGCCGTCGGGGCAGGGCGCGCCGGATGGGGGTCCCCATCAGGTCCGCCGCGCGGGCGCGGAGGACGAGCTCGACTTCGCCTGCCACGGCGTGGCCGGCGTCAGTTGCCCGCGCCGGCCGGGACCGGGAAGCCGCGGTCGCGCATCAGGGCGTCGATCTGCGCGTCGCGGCCGCGGAACTTGCGGTACGCCTCGGCCGGGTCGAGGGCGTTGCGCGGAGCGAACAGGTAGTCGACGAGCTTGCTGGCCAGGTTGCGGTCGTAGTAGCCGCCCGGCGCCTGCTCGAAGGCCTCGGCGGCGTCGGAGGTCAGCACGTCGGCCCACATGTAGCCGTAGTAGCCCGTGGCGTAGCCCTCGCCCGAGAAGACGTGCGCGAAGTGCGGGCTGCGGTGACGCATGACGATCTCGTCGGGCATGTTCAGCGCCGCGAGCGTCTTCTTCTCGAACTCGCGCGGGTCGAGGCCCTTGGGATCGGTCATGTGGTAGCGCATGTCCATCAGCGCCGACGCCAGGTACTCGGTCGTCTCGAAGCCCTGGTTGAAGGTCGCGGCCTTCTTGATCTTGGCCAGGAGCTCGGCGGGCATCGGCTCGCCGGTCTCGGCGTGCACCAGGTAGCCCTGGATCACCTCGTCGGTCGAGAGCCAGCGCCCGAGCAGCTGCGACTGGAACTCCGTGTAGTCGCGCACTCCGCCGTTCAGCGTCGGGTAGGCGATGTCGGCCGCGAGGAAGTGCAGCGCGTGGCCGAACTCGTGGAAGAACGTCTCGGCGTCGCTCCAGGAGACCAGCACCGGCTCGCCGGGCGCGCCCTCGATGAAGTTCGAGTTGTTCGAGGCCAGCACCGTCTTCTCGCCGTCGAAGGTCTCGCGGCCGCGGTACATCGTGGCCCAGGCGCCCGAGCGCTTGCCGGTGCGCGCGTAGGGGTCGAGGTACCAGAGGCCGACGTGGTCGCCCGTGTCGCGGTCGGTGACCTCCCACACGCGCACGTCCTCGTGGAACACCGGGACGAAGC
>CAYGPA010000432.1:0-4950 GCA_964351535.1 uncultured Planctomycetaceae bacterium | reverse complement strand
GATCGGGTCGGGGACCTCGGACTTCCACCGGCTGTACCAGTACGACGACTGGTGGTCGCGCGCCGCGCACGTTCCGCGCCTGACCTGGAACCGGGTGCGGACGCTGGTGACGCTGCCCCGCCACCTGGCGCTCGAGCACCGGCTCGACCCCGAGGTCGAGGACGCCGCCACGTTCCGGATCCACGCCGACCGCGCGCAGTTCCACGCCGTCTCCGAGGGCATGCCCGAGACGCGCGGAGCGTGGGTCGAGGCCTCGCTCGTGCGCGGCAACGAGCTGCACCCCGTCGAGCTGCGCTTCCGCGGCGACACCAGCGCGCACTGGACCGCCGACAAGAAGTCGTTGACGGTCAAGACCGGCAAGCGCGACTTCTACAAGGGGCACCGGCGCTTCGCGCTGACGCTGAAGGACGTGCTGCCGCAGTTCCTCATGAACTCGCTGGCGCACGACTTCGACCTGCTCGCGCCCGCGACCGCCGTCTCGCCCGTGTACCTGAACGACCGCTTCTACGGCGTGTTCCGGTTCATCGAGGAGGTCGACGAGTCGTTCCTGCGGCGCCACGGCAACATGCCGGGCAACATCTTCCGCGGCGACACGGCCGAGCGGGGGGAGTACTTCAAGAACGTGCCGCGCGACCTGTTCGCCAACCCGTCGATCTGGGACCGCGTGGCGTTCAACGACCGGCCCGGCGCGCTGGGCTCGGCGGCGCTCGGGATGTTCCTCGCCGACCTGAACGGTGGGACGCAGGCCGAGCACGAGCGCTTCCTGTCGTGGCTGGACCGCGAGGAGCTGTCGCGCTACCTGGCCCTGACGCTGGCCGCGGGCGATCCGTTCCACATGAGCGGCGTGCACAACCAGCTCTGGTACGAAGAGCCCTCCGCCGGTCGCATGCACCCGATCGTGTGGGACCTGCGCCTGCTGCCGCTGGACCAGCCGCTGCGGCCGCTGAACCGCTTCCTGCGCACGCTTCTGCGCGATCCGGAGGTGCTGGCGGGCGCGCTCGAGACGCTCGACTCTTGGCTGCGCGACGATCGCCTGCTGACGCTCGCGCGCGAGCGCGTGCGCGACGTGCACGGACGCTACGCCGACGAGTTCGCGATCGACCGCCTGCGCGCGGGGACGATCAGCGACGTGGGCGAGCCCCGCGACACGCTGCAGCGCCTGCGGCACAACCTCGACATCCTGCGCGGCTGGGTCGGCGACGCGCGCGCCGCCGTGTGGAGCGGCGCGGTCGACGAGCTCGGGCCGCAGTGGCTGACGCTCGACGTCGAGGTCCGCGGCCGCGCGCCGCTCGAGATGAAGGTCATCGGCCTGCGCGGTCCGCGCTCCGGGGACGGAACCATCGAGCTCCTGGCCGACGTCGACCGCGACGGCGCGCCCGGGGACGGCGACCGCGCGCTGGCCGTCGTCGACGAGGG
The DNA here is from genome assembly GCA_964351535.1 of uncultured Planctomycetaceae bacterium. Taxonomy (GTDB): domain Bacteria; phylum Planctomycetota; class UBA1135; order UBA1135; genus JAUIDW01. The sequence goes on along the minus strand of CAYGPA010000432.1, from coordinate 3,534 downwards.
CACGGCCGTCCGCCTGCTGGAGCCCGAGCGCCTGCTGCCCGGGTGCGACACGACCGGCGCGGGACTCGGGATCGAGCCGGTCCCCTACCGCTACTTCCTGCGCGTGACCGACGCCGCGGGCGAGCTGCAGGCGCGGCCCTACCTCGGCAACGCGCTGAACGGAGGCTCGGCGACGATCGAGGAGCTCGCACCCGGCGCGGTGCTCGCGGAGGGCACGACCTGGCATCCGTGGCTGCGGTCCGCGGCGCGCCGGCGCACGGTCGAGCTCGACGGCGAGGTGCACCTGACCCAGGACCTCGTGATCGCGGAGAACGAGACGCTGATCCTCGCGCCGGGGACGCGCCTCGTCCTCGCGCCGGACGTGTCGATCCTGGCCAGGGGTCGCGTGCTGGCCGCCGGGACCGAGGGCCGTCCGATCGAGGTCGTTCCGGCCGCCCCCCCGCTGCCCTGGGGTGCCTTCGCCCTGCAGGGTCCGGGCGCGAACGGCAGCCGCTTCCAGCACGTGCGCTTCGAGGGCGGCGGCGGCGCGCTGCTCGAGCGCGTCGAGTACAAGGGCATGGTCGACGTCCACTGGGCGGACGACGTCGAGTTCCTCGCCTGCGAGTTCACGGGCAACGTGCGCTGCGACGACGCGCTGAACGCCGTGCACGCCGACGTGGACGTCACGGCCTGCGCGTTCCACGACACGGCCGCCGACGCGATCGACTTCGACTTCTCGCGCGGCGTGATCCGCGACTGCGAGTTCGAGCGCGTCGGGAACGACTGCATCGACCTGATGTCCTGCGGCCCGACGATCGCCGCGAACCGCATGCGGCACGCGGGGGACAAGGGCATTTCGATCGGCGAGGAGAGCTTCCCGCTCGTGTTCCGCAACGACGTGTCCGATTGCGCCATCGGCATCGAGGTCAAGGACTTCTCGCGGCCGCTGCTGCTCGCGAACACCGTGCGCGACTGCGCGACGGGCCTGAACGAGTACCTCAAGAACTGGCGCTACGGGACGGGCGGCTGGGCCTCGCTGCTCGACAACGACCTCGCGCAGAACGAGGACGCGCAGCGGCGCGACGCGAACTCGCGCGTCACGCGGCCCCACGGCGACGCGCGGCGCGTCCTCGTGTACGAGGCCGGGCTGTCGCAGGCGAGCGAGACGGCGGCCGGCTGGCGCCTGGACGCGCCGCCCGAGCCCGTCGCCGCGCAGACCTTCGAGGACGACCTCGAGGACGTGACCGCGGGCTGGGCCGGCGAGAACGTGAGGCGCCTGCACGAGCGCGACCACGACCTCGTGGCGCGCGCGCTGCGCGACGGCGGCCGCATCGGCCTGCGCGTCGACTGGTCGCTCGAGCCGGGGCGCGAACACGTCCTGCTGCTCGAGGTGGCCACGAACCACCTGGATTCCGCGCGCGTGCAGGTCCTGAACGACGCCGGGACCGTGCGCGAGGAAGCGATCCCGATCGCGGAGGATCCGGGCGAGTACGCACTCGTCGCGCTGCCGCTGGAACCGGGCGAGTACCGCGGGCTGATCCTCGAGCTGGGCCGCGGCCGCAAGTCGCCGCAGCGCCCGTCCGGTGAGGGCACCCTGCGGCTGCACCGCTGGACGCTGCACTCGCTGCCGCCCGGCTGGCGCGCGCCGGAAGGAGCGCGCGAGTGAGCTCCCGCAAGCTCCTGGCCGCGCTCGGGCTGGGCCTCGCGCTCCAGCTCGCGGCGCCGGCGCGGGCACCTGCCCAGGGCACCGATCCGCTGCGCATCGCCGTGCTCGGCCACCTGCGCGGCGACGACAACGGCGAGCTGCTCGGCTACCTCGACGAGGTGATCGCCGAGGTCAACCGCGCGCGACCCGACGTCGTCGTGCTGACCGGCGACATCGTGTGGGGCGACGTCAACAACCCGGACGGAACGGACGTCGCCGCCGTCCGGGCCGACTGGAAGGCGACCGACGCGGCGCTCGCCGCGCTGACGGCCGAGACCATCCTGCGCGTCCCGGGCAACCACGACATCAACGACGTCCCGACGCGCGACCTGTGGCGCGAGCGCTACGGCGACCTTCCGCGGAGCGTCGACGTGCGCGGCGTGCGCCTCCTCCTGATGTCCAGCGCGTGGATCCCCGAGGACGACGACCCGCGCAAGCACCCGCAGAACGCGATCCGCGGCGTCCCGCTGGATGCGGGCCAGATCGCGTTCCTGGACGCCGAGCTCGCGCGCGGCGGCTACGAGCACGCGTTCCTCTTCATGCACCACATGCTCTGGTGGGAGGACTGGGCCTCCTGGTGGGACGACGTCCACCCGAAGCTCGTCGGTCACGGCGTGCGCGCGGTGTTCGCCGGCGACTACGGCCCGCTGAAGTTCTCGCACGTCGCGCGGGACGGCATCGACTACGTGCAGAGCTCGATCGAGAACGACGTGTCGATCGGCATGCTGCGCATGCGCGAGCCGTCGCGCGTCCTGTCGACGCAGCTCGACAACTGGGTCCTGGTCACGGTCGACGGCGCCGACGCGCGCCTCGACGTTCGCACCGTGGGCGCGCTCTCGACCGGCAAGTTCAGCCCGCAGCGCTTCCGCGAAGTGCACGAGTACGACAAGGGCAGCTTCAAGCGACGCCTGTACCGCAAGATCGGCTGGGACCCCGAGCGGCTGTTCTCCGGAACGCTGCTCGTGGGCGTCGCGGGCGCTGCGGGCGGGATGCTCTCCGGGCTGGTCCTGGCCGCCCTCTGGAGCCGGCGACGACGCGCGAGGGCCGCACGATGAACATCGGTGTCGACGGAACCTGCTGGGCCAACGGGCGCGGCTACGGGCGCTTCACGCGCGAGCTGTGCGCCGTGATGGTCGCGCGCGCGCCGGAGCATCGGTTCTGCTTCTTCGTCGACGAGCGCGCCGCCGCCTGCTTCGAACTGCGGGCCGACAACGTCCGCCTGAACGTCGTCGGGCAGTCCGTCTCCCCCACCGAGGCCGCCGCGGCCGACGGCAACCGCTCGCCCGCCGACATGCTGCGCCTCACGCGCGCGGTGTGGCGCGACCGGCCCGACGTGTTCTTCTCGCCGTCGGTCTACACGTACTTCCCGCTGCCGCCGCGCCAGCGCGCCGTGGTCACGGTGCACGACGCGATCGCCGAGCGCTTCCCGGAGATGACGCTGCCCTCGCGCAAGGCGCGGCTCTTCTGGAACGCCAAGGTGAAGCTCGCGCTGAAGCAGGCCGACGAGATCTTGACCGTCTCGGAGTTCTCGCGGCGCGACATCCACCGCGTGATGGGCGTCCCGCTCGAGCGCATCCACGTCGCCGTCGAGGCGCCCGCGGAGATCTACCGGCCCAGCGAGTCGCCCGAGGCGATCGCCGCCGCCGCTCGCCGCGTCGGGCTGCCCGAGGGCGCGCGCTGGTTCACCTACGTCGGCGGCTTCAACCCGCACAAGCACGTCGACCTCCTGGTGCGCGCGCACGCGGCCGTCGCGGCCGAGCAGCACCAGCCGCCGCACCTGGTACTCGTCGGCACGGTCTCGGACGACGTGTTCCACGGCGACCAGGGGCGCATCCGCGCGACGATCGAGG
>CAYGPA010000431.1:0-4984 GCA_964351535.1 uncultured Planctomycetaceae bacterium | reverse complement strand
AGGGCTGCAGGTCCTGTGCCCCCTAGAGGCTAGCACCTCGTGAGTTACGCGGGGGGCGTTCCTGAAGAGGCGACGAGCTTCGGAACCTCGTGCGAAAGCCCTGTGCGAATTCGATCCGTCCGCTGCCGAGGTCACCTCGAGACGCGGCGCGTGCGCCGCCGGTCACGCCGGGGAGTTCGAGACCGCGAAAGAAGCGGCGGACTCCCCAGGGAGTCCGCCGCGGGGGGCCGGATAGCCCTCTCTCTCAGAGGTTCGCGTACGCGCGCAGGGCGGCTTCGTTCGCCACGAGGGCGTCCTGGAGAGCCTGCGCCGCGGCTGCGGTGTCGCCCTTCCCCCGAAGGGCGGCTCGGAAGGCCTGGTGCTTCTCGATCACGGGCGTGCATCCGCCGTCGAGGACGAACGAGACGAGCAGGCCGGCTTCGTGGATCCGCTGGCCGGAGCCGGCGGGGTCGTTCGGTGCGAGGGTGAACGCGAACACGGAGGCGAGGTCGCGCAGGCCGCCCTGCTGGCGCAGGTTCGAGAGCGCCCAGTCGCGCGCCCACCAGGGGCTGCCGTCGTCGCCGACGTTCGGGTCGTGGAAGTAGCGCTCGACGTACGACGCAGCGCCGTAGCGCAACCAGCGCGGGATGCGCTTCTCCTGCCAGAACGCCGCGGTGGCGAGGGTCCGGCCGGGCGCCTCGAGGGTCTGGCTGATCGCGTTCCAGCTCGGGTCGATCGCCTCGACGAACGAGTGCGCGGCCGCGTGTCGGATCGCGTGCTGACCGAACGGCGCGAGGGCCTCGTCGGCGGTGTCCCAGTACGCCACGCCGCAGCCGAGGTGCTCCCTGCGAACCGGGTCGAACCACGACTCGGCGAAGTAGGCGTAGTGCACCGACGAGTAGCCGTCGGCCTCGGTGGGGGGCCGCGCACCGGCCGGGTCGCCGGCGGCGAAGCGGTTGTACTGGTCGAGCGTGCGCAGCACGACGACCGTCGGCGGCGACTCCGGCTGCTGGCCGAAGATGCGGACGAGGTCCGCGTAGGTCTGGTCCGCCCACCAGCCGGCCCAGCGCAGCGACTCGCGGTTCACGGTCCCCTGTGCGACGAAGTGCTCGGCGGGGATCTTCCAGCCGCGGTCGAGCTCCGCGTGCCAGGCGTCGGCCTCCTCGACGGTCAACCACTCGTCGCCGCACTTCCACAGGCCGTCGCGCCACTTGTCGAAGTCGTCGGGGTGGATCCAGGTGAGGTCCTGCTGCTGCCAGCCTTCCGCCGTCAGCTCCGCGGCGCGGCGCGCGTCCTCGTGGGCGGCCGGCGACATCCAGCGGCCGTCTTCGGCCTGCGACCAGCCCATGCGGACGAACGGGATGTCGGTGCTCGCGACCCAGGTCTCGCGGAAGCGGACCATCCCGTGCTCCTCGAGCATCCGGCGGTCCTCCTCGCGGCGGTAGGCCGAGAGCTCGGTATAGGTCTCGAACCAGCGCTCGTCGTACCGGTGGTGACCCAGAGCCGTGCGGGCACCCTCGTGGTCGGCGTCGACCTCGAGGATGCGCCGCGCGGCGCGCTGGAGCCCGTCGTCGTCCTCCGCGGTGCGGTACTGCTCGACGAGCGTCCAGAGGCGGCCGACGTCTTCGCCGGCGGAGGCGATGTCGGCCTCGAGGTCGCTCGCGAGAGCGGGTGCGAGCGTCAGGATCAGGCTGGGCAGCAGCATGGTGAAAACCTCTAGAGCGGGGTGACTTCTTCGATCAGGGCGAAGACCTCGGATGCGTTCGCGACCTGCTCGGCGCGCTTCATGCAGTGCCAGTTCAGGCGCTCCTCGAGCTTCACGAGCGATGTCCGCTGCTTGCCGTAGCCGTCGCTCTGCAGGGCGCTCCGGAAGAAGTCGGCTTCGAGCGCGATGCGACGCGCCAGCTCGACGTCGTTCGCATCCAGGGCCGCGAGCGTTTGCGCATGCATGCGCGCGCGGGTTTGCTCGAGGTGCTGCGGCTCACCCAGGTGGGCCAGCGCGAGCGCCGCGATCATCCTCCGGATGCGCGCTTCCGAGTCGCCCGCGGCCTCGGCCTGCACGGCCGCCAGCAGGTGCTCGCGTCCGACGTCCTTGCCGCGCAGCGCGAAGAACGCCGCGGGCAGGACCTGGCACGTCGATCCGGCGGGGGCGGCCTCGACCTGCTCCCAGAGCTCGTGGCCGAAGGCCGGCGCATTGGACTCGGCGAACGCGACGAGCTGCTCGGAAGTGAACAGCTCGGGTGCGCGCTCGAGCAGGTCGCCCGCGACCGCGAAGCCGGGCTCCGAGCCGCTCGAGATCAGGATCCGCAGCAGACGCTCACGCGCGTACGGCGCGGTGTCCGCGGAGAACCGGCGCGCGATCTCCGCGCCGACCGGATCCCAGCCGGCCGCATCTTGGTAGAGAGCCGTGTTCAGCTTCTTCGTGCATTTCTCGACCGCCATCTCCGTCGAGCAGGGCGCGCAGGACTCATAGCTCGCGTAGTCGCCGGGGTGACACGAATGCGCGTCGCGATCGGCGGGTTCCGCCGCGGCGACCTCCTGAACGAGCGCAACGAGCGCGGGCGCGTCGAGCTGCTCGTAAGCAACGGCTTGTTCCTTCTTCGCGTAGCCCTCTCCGCCGCTCGCCTGGGCGGATCCGCCCAGGACGAGAGCGGTGACGAACAGAGCGGCGGAGCGATTCAGCGGAGTCTTCATGGGCCGGTCCTCTCGTGGAATCTGTGGGGTGCCGGCGACCGAACGTAGGTGCGCCGCGCTACCCTCCAGTCCACGGGGCGACGCGGCGGTCGCACCGAACTCCTGGAAAATCACTGCCCGCGGGCTTCGAGCTCGTCCAGGAGCGCTCTCAGCTCCTCCTCGTCCGCGTAGGTCCACTGGCCTTCGCGCAGGAATTGCTCCGCGAGGAAGGCGGCGTACGCGAGGCTCGGATCGGGACCTGCGCGAAGTCGGTCGAGGAACTCGACGATCAACGCGGTGCGCTGGGCGCGCGCGGTCTGGCCCGAGTCGAGCCAACCGCGGCAGGCCTGCACGATGCGCGCGCGTTCGCTGCGCAGCGGCAGCGGATCTCCGATCGCATCGAGGGCCGCGGCGATCGTCAGTCGGCGCATCACCAGCATGTCCGGTGAGGCCTCACCGTCCGCGGGCTCGAGCGCGTCGAACCGCGCGCGCAGCAGGTCGCGCACGACCGGGTCGCCGTCCAGTGCGATCTGACAGGCCGCGATCTCGCGCCGCATCGGCTCGGGCTCGGCGCCGGAGAGCGCGATGGCGTACAGCTCGCGCTCGAACTCGAAGGCGCCGCGGTCCGCGAGAGCCAGCACGTGGTCCAGCGTGAAGGCCTGCGGCGTGCTGCGCCACAGGTCGCGCGCGATGCGCAGCGAGGTCCGCGAGCGATCGCGGACGAGGAGGTCGAGCGTCCAGCCCTGCGGTCCGCCGGGACCCGACCCCGCGAAGCCTTGCTCGAACTCCGCCCGGATCCTCGGCTCCAGCACGGCCCAGCGCTCCGGGCGCGCGGCGAGCAGCGACGAGAGCTCGAGCCAGGCGCCCTCGCGCCACTCGAAGAGCTTCTCCATCGCGGCTCCGCCGGTCGCGTACGGCAGCTCGCGCGTCGCGATCGCCGCGAAGAGCTCCGTCAGGCGCTCCTCGTCGCGCCGCGACAGGGACTCCGTCGTTCCCGGATCGCTCGCGAGCCAGCGGCGCGTCCCCGCGGGAACGCGCTCGATGCTGCGAGCGCTCGAGAGCTCGGCGCTGCCCTTCAGCACGTCGACGCGCAGCAGCCGCGACGGCTCGGTGCGGTTCGCGACGACGCCTGGTTCGAGCGGCAGCGGCGCCCAGCCGCGCACGGCGTCGTCGGGCGCGAGCGCGGCGACGAAGCTCGCCGCACCGTGCGCCGCGATGCGGCCGAAGTCCGTGTGCAGCTCGAGGCCGGGTCCTGCGCGCTCGACCTCCACCGCTCCGTCGAGCAGGTCGACTCCGACGCCGTCGTCGACCGCGCGCCAGCCCAGCGCGGCCGGACCGCGCGCGAGCAGCTCGCCGCCGCCCTCGAGCGCGAAGCGGACCGCGCGGCCCGCGTCCACCCACGTCACGTCGCCCGGCGAGATGCGCGTGCCCTCGTGCGCTCCGGCGACCGGCTCCGAGGCGCGCGCGAGCAGGGGGCGGGGAGCCGCGGGAGCGATCGTCTCGCTCGCGCCTCCGTCGCGCAGCGCGAGCCACGACAGGCCGACGCCGGCGACGAGCACGGCAGCCGCCGCCGCGCGACGCCAGGCGAACGGACGGCGCGCGACCGTCGCGCGCTCGAGGTCCGGTCGCGCGGGTGCCGCGGAGGGGCGCGCGAACTCCGCCGGGTCGTCCTGGCTCCACTCGGGAGGCAGGCCGGTCCCGCGCTCGCCGCGCTCCCACGCACGCAGCAGCGCGGCCGCCTGGTCCGCGTCGTCGGCCTCCGGTCGCAGCAGCCGGCCCAGGGCGTGCTCGAGCACGCGATCGCGCGGGTCGCTCATGGTTCGAGCCGCCTCTCGATGCAGTTGCGCAGCTGCTGACGCGTGCGCACGAGGATCGACTTCACGCCGGACTCGCTCATGCGCAGCCGCTCCGCGATCGCCGCGCGCTCGAGGCAGTCGCCGTAGCGCATCCGCAGGACGTCGTGGGCGCGCTCGCGCACGTGCCCGAGGCACTCGCGCAGCGCGTCGAGGTACTCCGCCCCGCCGTCTTCGCGTTCGAACTCGCTCCAGGCCTCCTCGGCGCCGGAGAGGTCGACGTGCGGGGGGCCGAGGCGTTCGCGCTGGAGCGTCTTCAGCAGCAGGTGCCGCGCCGCGCGCCGCAGGTAGGCCGAGGTGGAGCGCGCGTTGCGCTCCTCGAAGCCCGACGACAGCACGGACAGGAACACGTCCTGCACCAGGTCGTCCAGGAGCCTCGCGGGGCAGCCCAGGAAGGCCAGGTAGCCGCGCACCGAGGCCTGGTGCTGACGCACCAGACGCTCGACGAGCTCCGCGCGGCGGCTGGAGATGGCCCTCAT
>CAYGPA010000430.1:0-4989 GCA_964351535.1 uncultured Planctomycetaceae bacterium | reverse complement strand
TGGCGCCGCCGGCGCGGCGCAGCACGTCGGGAGCGCTGGCGATGCGGCGCAGGCGGGCGACGATCTCGGAGGCGCCGAGGGTGTCCGCGAAGCGCAGCAGGCCGCCGCGGAAGGGCGGGAAGCCCATGCCGAAGACGGTCGCGAGGTCGAGCTCGCGCGGACCCGCCACGACGTCCTCCTCGAGCGAGAAGGCGGCCTCGTTCAGCATCGCGAGGACCAGGCAGTCGACGATCCACTGGTCGCCGAAGTCCTGGCCGCGCGAGAGGTCGGGCTCGACGAAGCGCGAGAGGTCGGTCGACAGCGTCTTCTTCGGGGCCTTCTTCGGATCGGAGCCCTCGGGGATCTCCGGGTGGTCGTAGAAGCCGCGGCGGTTCTTCTTGCCGAGGCGGCCGTCCTCCATCATGCGCGCGAGCACGCCCGTCGGCGCCATGCGCTCGCCGTAGGCCGCGTGCAGCGCCGCGCCGGCGTGGGAGGCGATGTCGAAGCCGACCTCGTCGAGCAGCTCGAGCGGACCCATCGGCATCCCGAACTGCTTCGCGGCGGTCTCGATCTGGCGCGGATCGGCGCCCGCCTCGAACAGGCGCACGGCCTCGTCGAGGTACGGCCCGAGCAGCCGGTTGACGAGGAACCCGGCGACGTCCTTCACGATCACCGGGGTCTTGCCGAGCTTCAGCGCGAGGCGCGCGGTCGTCGTGACGACCTCGTCGGAGGTGCGCTCGCCGCGGACGATCTCGACCAGCGGCATGGCGTGCACCGGGTTGAAGAAGTGCATGCCGACGACGCGCTCGGGGTGGGGGATGACCTCGGCGATCGCGGAGACCGACAGGGACGACGTGTTCGTCGCCAGGATCGCCTGCGGTCCGAGCACCTTGGCCAGGTCGCCGAAGACGGCCTGCTTGACCTCGAGCCGCTCCGCGACGGCCTCGATGACGAAGTCGCAGCGCGCGAACCCGGTCGGCTCGGTCGACGCCTCGAGGCGGTCGATCGCGCGGACGGCCTGGTACTTCTCGAGCCTGCGGCGCCGCAGGCGGCGGCCGACGCGCGCGCGGTGCGCGGCCACGGCCTCGTCGAGCGCGGCCTGGGACAGGTCGCGCAGGCGCACGTCGACGTCCTTGTCGGCCAGCAGGCCCGCGATGCCGCCGCCCATGATGCCCGCGCCGAGGACTCCGGCGCGCCGCACGTCGCGCGTCCCGGCGTCGGACTTCCCGAGCTTCTTGGCCTCCTCGGAGAGGTGGAAGATCGTGACCAGGTTCTTGCAGACGGCGGTCGCCGCGAGCTCGCCGAGCGCCCTAGCCTCGCTGTGCAGCCCGCGCTCGAGCGGTGTCCGCGGCGCGGCGAGCGTCAGCTTCAGCGCGCGCAGCGGCGCGGGATAGTGCCCCCGCGTCTTGGCGAGGACGGCCTTCTCCGCCTGCCGGCCGATGATCGCCGTCGCGAGCGGGTTGCGGTCGATCAGGATGCCGGCGACGCCGCGCGACGCGCCGGCGAGGCTCTCGCGACCCGCTGCGAGGTCCAGCGCGACCCGCTCGAGGTACTCGGGGTGGGTGAGGCGGTCGACGAGGCCCAGCCGCTTCGCGCGCTTGGCGTCGAGCAGGCGCCCGGTCAGGATCGCGTCGAGCGCCTTGGGGACGCCCACGCGCCGCGGCAGGCGCTGCGTGCCGCCCCAGCCGGGCAGGATGCCGAGCTGCGTCTCGGGCAGCCCGATGCGCGTCGAGCGATGCTGCGCCGCGACGATGAAGCGGCAGGCCAGGCAGATCTCGTAGGCGCCGCCCGGCACGGGGCCGCCGACGGCGGCGACGGTGCGCACGCCGCGTCGGCCGAGGGCGGCGACGCGCTCGAACAGGCCCTGGCCGGCGCGCGCGAGGACCTCGCCCTGGCCCGCGTCGGTGATCGAGCCCAGCACGTCGAGGTCCGCGCCCGCGGCGAACGACAGCGGCTCGCGTCCGGTGATCACGAGACCCTCGAGCTCGGAGTCGCGCTCGATCTCGATCAGGGCGAGCTCCAGGTCGCGCATCAGCGCGAGGTCGAAGACCGCCAGCTTGCGATGCGGCGGGTCGAGCACGAGCCGCGCGACACCGCTCTCGGGGCGCTCGACGCGCACGCAGCTCCTGGGCTCCGGGGCGTCGTCGGGGAAGGGGATGCCGCCGGTGTCCATCAGTTGACCCTCTCGAGCAGGAAGGAGCCGCCTTGTCCGCCGCCGATGCACAGCGTCGCCAGGCCCAGGGAAGCGTTGGAGATCTGCAGCTCGTGCGCGGTCGTGAGCAAGAGGCGCGCGCCGGTGCATCCCACGGGGTGTCCGAGGGCGATGCCGCCGCCGTTCTTGTTCAGCCGCGCGGGATCCAGCTCGCCGAGCGCGCTCGTGCGCCCGAGGTGCTCCTTCGCGTACGCGAGGCTCGCGAAGGCCTTCGTGCAGGCCAGCACCTGCGCGGCGAAGGCCTCGTTCAGCTCGACGACGCCGATGTCCTCGAGGCGCACGCCCGTTCGGCGGAAGAGCTCCGCGGTCGCGTGGACCGGGCCGAGACCCATCCGCGCGGGGTCCAGCCCCGCCCAGGCGTAGTCGCGCACGCGCGCGAGCGGCGTCAGGCCGAGCTCGGCGGCGCGCTCCTCGGTGCAGACGATCAGCGCGCACGCGCCGTCGGTGACCTGCGAGGAGTTGCCGGCCGTCACCGTGCCGTCGGGCTTCTCGAAGAAGGGCTTGAGCTTGCCCAGCGCCTTCATGTCCTGGCCGTCGCGGATGCCGTCGTCGTGCTCGAGCGCGTGGTCGTCCTTGCCCGCGCCCAGCGGCAGCACGGGCAGGATCTCGCGCTGGAAGCGGCCGGAGTCGCGCGCGGCCTGGGCGCGGCGGTGGCTCTCGCAGGCGAACTGGTCGGCGTCCTCGCGCGAGATCTGGAACTCGCGTGCGAGCAGCTCCGCCGTGCTGCCCATGATCATCCCGACGGTCGGGTCGGTCAGGCCCTCCATCAGCGCCACGCGCGGCTTCAGGAAGCTCGGTCGGAAGCTCGCGAGGGCGCCGAGCCGCGCGCCGAGGGTCTTGGCGCGCATCAGGCGCTCGAAGAGCCGCGTCATGGGCACGCTCTGGTGCAGCGGGTAGGCGCTCATCACCTCGACGCCCAGGCAGAGGAACAGGCTGCCGCGGCCGGCCTGGATCTGCTGGATCGCGCTCGTGACCGCCTCGAAGCCCGAGGCGCAGTTGCGCGCGACCGTGCGGCCCGGGACGTGCTCGGGCACTCCGGCGCGCAGGCCGACGACGCGTCCGAGGTTGGCCTGATCGTGGGGCGGGCCCGCGCAGCCCACGATCACCTCGTCCAGCTCCGCGGGGTCGATGCCGGAGCGCGCGATCAGCTCGCGCGCCGCGAGCGCGCCGAGGTGGCCGGCGTCCTCGCCGCGGAAGCGGCCGCCCGCCTTGGCCTGCGGGGTGCGCAGGCCGGCGGCCAGGACGACCTGCGGGCCGGTGCCTTGTTGGATCAAGCTCTCCTCCTGAGAGTGACGGGGTCGCGGCGTCGCCGCGCGGCGGGGGGGCGATTCGGGCCGATTCGGGCGGTTTCGATCCGGTTCGGACGGTTTCTATCCGGTTCGGGGGCGGGTTCGGGGCGGCGCGTGCCTCTCACTTCGGACGCAGGTCGAGGAAGCGCTTCTCCTTCATCTCGGTCTCCATGCCCAGGTGGCCCAGGAGCTCTTCGAGCCCGCAGGGGGTCACCTGGTTGGGGGCGATCTCGGTCGCATCCAAGATCTCGCGTTTCACGGTCTCGATCAAGCTCGCCGGCTCGACGCCTTCGCGCGCGGCGATGCGCACCTCGAGCTCGTCGAGCCCCAGCGGATCGTCGTCCCGTTTCCGGATCACGACCTGCCACTCGTCGATCCCGGCCAGCTCCGAGAGGACCGTGCCGATGTGCGACAGGTCCACCAGCGTGCCCTTGATCTTCGTGAGGTTCAGCGCGTGTCGATCGCTGACCCGGCGCAGCTCCGAGGAGATGCGCGGCACGGTGCGCCCGCACCACGGGCACGGCTCCCACGAGATGCCGCCCACGGCCACGTCGCCGGTGCGGTAGCGGCAGACGACCGAGCCGTGGCCCGAGATGCCGGTGTAGACGAGCTCGCCGTCCTCGCCGTCGGGGACGGGGTCGCCGGTCTCGGGGTCGACCACCTCGAACACCCCGAGGTCGGGATAGACGTGGTAGCCCGGCGACTCGTCGGGCGCCGCGGGGCACTCGCCGAAGGCCATGCGGGCCTCCGTGAAGCCGTAGGTGCCCGAGACCGAGACCTGACCCGCGCCCTGGGCCTGCAGGTGCTCGATCATCTTCGACTTCAGGCCCGGCGGGACCTTCTCCGCGCCGAGCGTCACGCGCACGACCGACGAGAGGTCCGTGCCCGCCTCGCGCGCCTGCCGCAGCACGTGGTAGACGTAGCCCGGCGTGCCGACGATCCAGGTCGTCTGCATGCGCTCGATCATGCGCAGGTTGCCCTCGGTGCCGAGCACCTTGCCGCCGCCCGAGGGCAGGACCAGGCGACCGTAGGTGAAGCCGCCCAGCGTGACGGCCCAGAACGCGAGGTGCGGCGCGAAGGGCATCATGTTGAGGACGCGCTCCTCCGGCCCGACCTTCGAGAGGTCCATGATGCGCGCGGTGGCCTCGCCCAGGATCTCGAGGTCGTGGGGCGTGTACGTGAAGACCACGGGGTCGCTCGAGCGCCCGGTCGTGAACGTCACGAAGTTCGGCGTGTAGGCGAAGCGCAGCGCCTCGCGCGCGCGCGCGCTGCCCACCACCAGCGCGAGCTTGCGCAGGAACGGCCAGTAGCCGCGGATCGCCTGCGGGCTCGGGACGAGCACGAAGTCGCGCTTCGAGTCCGGGTCGGACTGGGCCGCGAGCAGGTCCTGCTTCACGGTGAAGGGCAGCCGGCGCAGGTCGTCGACCGAGCGCACCTGGCGCGGCTCGACTCCCGCGGCGTCGAACACACGCCGGTAGTGGGCGGAGAAGGGGTAGAGCTCCTCGCGGA
>CAYGPA010000429.1:0-4990 GCA_964351535.1 uncultured Planctomycetaceae bacterium | reverse complement strand
GCGCACTGCGACCTGTTCCGCGCCGGCGTGGCGCGCAGCGGCGCGTACAACCGCACCTTGACGCCGTTCGGCTTCCAGGCCGAGCGCCGCACGCTGTGGGAGGCGCCGGAGGTCTACTTCGCGATCTCGCCCTTCCTGCACGCCGACCAGGTCGACGAGCCGCTGCTGATGATCCACGGCGCCGCCGATCCGAACTCCGGCACGTTCCCGCTGCAGTCCGAGCGCATGTTCCACGCCGTCAAGGGCACGGGCGGCATCGTGCGGCACGTCGAGCTGCCCTCCGAGGGCCACGGCTACCGCGCGCGCGAGTCCGTCCTGCACACGCTGGCCGAGATGTTCGACTGGTTCGACGAGCACGTGAAGCGCGCCGAGCCGCGCGCGAGCGAGGCGGGCTTCACGCGCTGAACGCACTCCGCCCGGTATCCGCGGCGCGCGTCAGGCGCTCTTGCCCGCGGCGGCCTCGGCGGTGCGTTCGGCCTTCTTGCGAGAGACCCACGGCAGGAGGATTCCCGGCGGGGCGCGCCGGCTCTTCGCGAGCTCCTGCAGGTCGCCGAGCAGCTCGGCCTCGATGCGCTCCAGCGTCTCCCACCGCCGGCGGCGGCGGGCGCGGATGCGCTTGCGCTCCTCGAGGTAGCGTCCGCGGGTCAGGAAGCGCTGGCGCGCTCCGAGCAGCGGCAGGGCGAGGCGCCGCGGGACGGCGCTGGTCTCGAGCAGCTCGAGCGTACGCTCGCGCGCGCGGCTGCGCTCGGCGAGCTGGGTCACCTGCACCGTCTTGGCGCTGGGCGTGATCGTCGTGAAGCCCGTGCGCTCCACGTCGACGCCCCAGGCTCCGAGTCGGCGGCGCAGGTTCTCCTCCAGCAGGTGGTCGAGCTCTCCCGAGACCCGCATCTGCGCGCGGTCGCGCGAGCGCAGTACCTCCTGCACGCCGAGGCCGAGCATCTGCAGCATCCCGCGCTCGAGCTCGTCGATCTCGATCAGGGCCCGGCGCACGTCGACGACGCGGTAGACGAGGTTGGCGTCGACCATGTAGACGAGGCCGTCGAGCGTCGTGACCTGCTGCGTCGACAGGTCGAGGGTGCGCGAGCGCGTGGGGAGCGTGCGCACGATCTGCAGGAACGGGAACAGCAGGTGGAAGCCCGGCTCGAGTTCGCGCGTGGCGCGGCCGCAGCTGAACTTCAGGCCGGTCGTGCCGCTGACGACGGTCTTGCCCGCTGCGCGGATCGTCGCGAAGACGATGCCGGCGAGGCCGTAGGCGAGCTCGATGGAGTGGTCCTTCACCACCCAGCGCAGCCAGCCGGAGACGTACTCGAAGAGGTCGCTCACGCCTCGTTTTCGTCACCCTCGGCGGGCTCGGACGGATCTTCCTCGCTCTCGCTGGCCGCTTCGGCCTGGAGCGCGGTGCGCAGGTCCGCCTCCTCGCGGGCGATGTCGGTACGCGTCGGGGTCGGCTCCTCGGAGTGCATGGCCACCACGGCGCCCGAGACCAGCGCGACGGCGGAGTCCTCGGAGAGGCCGCGCTCGCGGAAGCGGTGGAAGAGGCCGAGCTTCTCGTTGGCGAGGAGCTCGAGCTGGGTGATCTCGAGCGAGGCCGGCGACGGCGAGAAGTTCGAGAACCCGAACTGCAGCACGCGCACACCCCACTGCTGCTCGACGGGCACGAGCTCCTCGCGGATCTCCCTCACCATGTCGTCGACGTCGCGTACGGTCTCGCGGTTCTGCTTGCCGACCACGCGCTGCACCGCGAGTACGACGCGGTTCTGCAGGCCGTTCACGAGGTCGTCGATCTCGATCACCGCCTTGCGCAGGTCGACGATCTGGTACACGACCTTGCACTCGACCTCGTAGACGAGATCGTCGGCGAGCTGGATGACCTGCGGCTCGAGGTCCAGCGTCGTGTGCTTGGTCTCCTCGGTCCTGAATTGCTGCAGGATCGGGATGCGAAAGTGAACGCCCGGGCCGACGACTTCCCGGGCCCGTCCCAGCGTGAACTTCAGAGCGTGCTGGCCGTCGTACACGACGACCAGGAAGCCGGTGATGTTCAGGACGCTCGTGTCCATGAGTGCTCCTGGTGGGGTGATGGGCTCCGCGGGGCGCGGATCCGGCCCGTACGATACGCCGCCACGCTCCGCGATCGAGCCTCCCGTGCCCGCGAAGACGGCCGCGCGGAAGACGACGGCGCGCCGAGCCATGCCGCGCGGGTGGCCGGCGGCTATCCTTCCCGGCATGGACGAACCGCGCACGGCTCCCCCGGAAGGACCGGGGCACGGATCCTCGCTCCCGCCCCTTCCTCGCGCGCCCGACGGCCGCGCCGGCGGCGAGGCTTGCATGGAGCGGCGTCGGTCCGTCGAGCGCGCCGCGGGCCGGCCCCTGCCGCACCTGCTCGCGGACGAGCCCGTCGATCCCGAGCTCACGCGCGGCAACGTCGAGAACTTCGTCGGGTTCGCGCGCGTGCCCGTCGGCGTGGCCGGACCCCTGGTCGTCGAGACGAGCGGTGGCCGCGCCGAGGTCTACGTGCCCATGGCCACGAACGAGGGCGCGCTGGTCGCCTCGCACGCGCGCGGCATGCGGCTCCTGCGGGCGGGGCGGACGACCTCGCGGGTCGTGCGCGAGGGCCTCTCGCAGCATCCCGTGCTCGTGTACGTCGACACCGCAGCCGCGCTGGGTGCCGCCGAGGTCGCGCGCGGATCCCTGGACGAGCTGCGCGCGATCGTGGCCGGGATCACTCGTCACGGAGCGCTGACCGAGGTGTGTCCGGAGGTCCTGGGGCGCCGCCTCGTGCTGCGCCTGGTCTTCACGACCGCGGACGCGATCGGCATCAACATGGCGGCGCGGGCCGCGGACCTGGTCTCCGAGCGGATCGCCGAGCGCACGGGCGCGCTGGCGCGCTACGTGCACGGCCAGGACGTCGAGAAGCGCGCCAACGCGCGCGCGCTGGTCGAAGGGCGGGGTCGCAGCGTCGTGGCCGACGCGATCGTGCCGCGCGCGGCCCTCGCGGAGATTGCGCGCGTCACGCCCGAGGACCTCGTGGCGATCCACCGGACCTACGCGCTGGGCTTCGCGCAGCTCGGCACGCAGAACTGGCTCGTGCAGGCCGCGAACGGCCTCGCGGCCGTGATGATCGCGTGCGGGCAGGACGCGGCGTACGTCACCGAGGCGGCGACGGGATTCCTCGACATGGATTGCACCGCCGAGGGGGACCTCTACGCCAGCGCGACGCTGCCCTCGCTGCTCGTCGGGACGGTGGGGGGCGGGACCGGGTTCGGGACGGCGGCCGAGTGCCTCGCCCTGCTGGGCTGCGAGGGGGCGGGCACGGCGAACCGCTTCGCGGAGCTGCTGGGTGCGGTCGTGCTCGCCGGCGACCTGTCGTTGATGGCCTCCTTCTGCCGCCACGAATTCGTGGCCGCGCACGAGCGCCTGGGCCGAAACCGTCCGGAAACTTCTTCCGGTCCGGCCAAATCGGTCCCTCGGGGTGGCATGCTAGGTAAGGAACGCCAGCCATGACCAGCGCCGGAGGAACACCCTCTGCCGATCCGCTGCAAGCGGCCGCAGGGGACGTGGATTGGGTCGAGCCCGAAGGCCGCCGCCGCCGCAGCGGTCGCGTCGAGGTGTGGGTCCAGTTCGCGTACCTCTTGACCCTGCTGACGGTCGCGCACGTGCTGTACCTCAGCATGCGCAACGAGGGCCGGCTGCCGATCTACACCTTCTGGTTCGGCTCGGGCGTGCTGACGGTCGCGGCGCTGCTGACGCTCCTGGTCGGCTCCGTGCGCAGCCTGCTCTTCCGCCCGTTCATGCGACGCAGCCGTCTGCAGGGCATCTTCTGCATCGCGCTGGTCCTCGTCGCGGTGAACTACCCGTATCCGTTCCCTGCGGCGCGCGAGGGACAGCCCAGCGCCGTCCGCTTCCAGCTGCCCGTCCGCGGCGAGTGGGTGGTCGTCTGGGGCGGCGAGGACCCCGAGGACAACGTGCTCGCGATCCAGCGTCCCGACCGACGCTGGGGTCTCGAGCTGGTCCAGGTGGACGACGAGGGATCGACGCACGTGCGGCCCGGCACGAAGCTCACCGAGTACCACGCCTTCGACGCCGTCGTGTTCGCGCCCGCCGACGGCGAGGTCGTGGCCGCGCGCAGCGACATGCGCGACAACCCGCCCGACGCGCGGCGCGTCGTGGACGAGGAGTTCGGCAACCACGTCGTGATCCGCGTGGCCGAAGGCGAGTACGTGTTCCTGTCGCACCTCAAGGAGGGGTCGGTCCTGGTCGAGGCCGGCGACACCGTGCGGGCCGGGCAGGAGATCGGCCGGGTGGGCAACTCCGGCTTCTCGACGACGACGCCGGAGCCGCACCTCGCCCTGCACCTGCAGGACACCGCCGAGCCGCGCTTCGGCCAGGCCGTGCCGTGGTACTTCCACGACTACCGGGTCGGCAACGCGCGGATCGAGCGGGGATTGCCCCGCGGGGGCCGCGGCTCCACCGGCGAGCTGATCGGCGAGCGCATCGAGTCCGATCTATAAGGGGAGGCGGGCGCGGCAGGGGTGGTGGCCCCGACCCGGCGGGGGTGCTCCGGAGCGGCCCTGGCAGCCCGCGAGCCGCCCGGAAACGGGTCCGGGGGCGACCCGCCCGATCGATTTCCCGCCGAATCTTCTTCCAAAGCACACGGTGCACGGGTTGACGCCCCCCGTGCCTGGGGTACCGTATTCGGCTTCGGCTCGTCCGTTCAGACTCCGACGAGGCTGTCGCGGGCCGCCCGCCGGCCGCGTATTCGGGCCCGCTCGAAATCCTGCTCCGAGTTCTCTTCCCGGGCGCTTTCGCCGCAGACCACCGGTCGAAACGCCGGAGCCGGCTCGAAAGTCCACACCTCCACGCCACCCGTACATCCTCACCTCGCCATGGCACCCGCAGTCAAGACGTCCTCCAAGTCCCCCGGCAAGGGCGCGAAGTCCAAGAAGCTCCACCGCAACATCGGCATCATGGCGCACATCGATGCCGGCAAGAC
>CAYGPA010000428.1:3906-4997 GCA_964351535.1 uncultured Planctomycetaceae bacterium | reverse complement strand
AGTCCTCCTGCGCGTTCTCGCGGTGGTACCGGCAGCTCGGCTTGCCCGGCTCCATGACGGCGATGTTCACGCCCTGGTGGGGGAACGTGACCCCCTCCTTCTCGAACAGCGCCCGCTTGCCGAAGTCGGGCGACTGGACCCAGCGCGCGTCGGCGACGTTGACGACGTACCAGCCGTCGGTGCGTTCCTCGACCATCGTGTTTCCTCCGTGGGTGGTTGGCCCAGGAGCCCTCGCGCCCGAGCCTACGCGACCCGCCCGATCGCCGAAAGGGCCCGGGAAGGCGCCGGGACGGGCACGCCTAGAGCTCGTCCCGCATCCAGGCCGTCGCCAGGCTGTCCGCGTACTCGTTCCAGCGGTTCCCCGCGTGCGCCTCGATCCACACCAGCGGACACCCCGGGTGCTCCCGCACGAGCGCCAGCAGCTCCTGCACCAGCTCCAGGTTCTTGATCGGCCCGCTCTTCTTCTTCCACCCCTTGCGCTCCCACCCCGGCGCCCACTTCGTGATCGTGTCGACGCACAGCCGGCTGTCGGTGTGCACCGCGACCTCCGCGTCGTCCGGCAGCATCCGGTACGCCTCGATCAGCGCCTGCAGCTCCATCCGGTTGTTCGTCGTGCGCGCCTCCCGCCCGTGGAGCTGCTCCCGCACTTCACCCGCCTCGACCCACACGACCCCCCAGCCCCCCGGCCCGGGATTCGGCACCGAGCTCCCGTCCGTGAACACCCCGTCCGCCGGCCCGTCGGTGTACTTCCCGAGCACCTCCGCCAGCGTCAGGTTCTCCTCCCGCACCGGCCCCCGCCACTTCCGCGCCCCGGCCGCCTTCTTCTTCCCCTTCTGCGGCGAGTGCTCGCGGCAGTACTTCGGCTGCCACCCCGGGTACCGCGCCAGCGCCGCCGGCGCGGCGGTGAAGCTCGACCCGCAGACCTCGCACGTGAAACTCGGCATGGTGGACTCCGGTCCGGAGCGGGTCGCCGCGCTGGTCGCGACGCTCGACGCGCTGGCGGCATCGACGCGCGAGCACTTGCTCGAAGCGCTCGAGCCGCTCGTCTCGGCCGAGCAGAAGCGCGCCTGGCTGGTCCACCGCGCCCCCTC
>CAYGPA010000428.1:0-3896 GCA_964351535.1 uncultured Planctomycetaceae bacterium | reverse complement strand
AGGCCGAGCGCGCGCTCGTCCTCCTCGAGGAACCCGTCCGTCAGGCGCGCGACCGTGAACTCGGCCTCGAGGCGGCGGCGGCCCTCGGCGCCGAGGCGGGCGCGCAGGGCGGGGTCGCGGAGGAGGTCGGCGATGCGGGCGGCGAAGGTCTCGACGTGGAAGGGGTTGGCGACGAAGCCGGTCTCGCCGTCGACGACGACCTCGGGACACCCGCCGAAGGACGTGGTGACGACCGGCTTCTCGAACTCGGCGGCCTCCAGGCTCGTCATCCCGAACGTCTCGAAGCACGTCGAGGGCGACACGGCGACGTCGAGGGCCGCGTAGGCGCAGGCCAGGTCCTCGCCCTCGAGCCAGCCCGTGGGGACGACGAGGTCCGCGATGCCGAGCTCGCGCGCGCGGGGCTCGAAGCCGCGGTACGCCTCCTCGCGGCCCATGACCATCAGGCGCAGGTCGGGGAACTCCGCGCGCAAGAGCGCGATCATCTCGAAGAGCTGGTTCACGCCCTTCAGTTCGTGCAGCCGTCCGCCCATGGCGACGACCTGCTTGCCCTCGAGGCCGAAGCGGCGGCGGAACTCCGCGACGCGCTCGGCGGACGGAAACTCGGTGCGCAGCTCGAGCGCGTTCTTGATCGTGCGATCCACGCGGATGCCGTTCGCGCGGATGGCCACGCCCAGCTCGTCGGAGACGACCGTGAAGCGATCCACGTCGCGCTCCAGCACCCCGCGGATCGCGCGGTTGCGGCCCGGGCGGAAGCGCAGGCGCTGGCACGGGATGCACTTCTGCCAGTAGGCGCTGTAGTCCTTGCCCTCGAAGTTCTCCGCCTCGCCGCCGTGGAAGCACGAGAGCTTCTGGTAGCAGTACGTCATCGAGTCGTGCGCCGTGAACACGACGCCCGCACCCGCGTTGCGCGCCTCGGTCAGCGCGGCGTACGAGAGGTGCGAGTGGATCAGGTGGCTGTGCACCACGTCGGGCTTCCAGTCGGCGAGGATCGCGCGCAGCGGTTCGATCACGCGCCGGTTCTTCAGCGCCACCCACGCCCGGAAGCGCGCGGGGTAGTCGGAGAGCAGCCGGTGCACCTCGCAGCCCTCGATCTCGAACCGCCCGACGAGCGCCGGGTCCGGCGTCGTGCTGACCACCGCCGTCGCGTGGCCCAGCTCGCGCAGCCGCGCGGCCTCCTGGTACATCTGCCGGATCGACGAACCGATCCGCGGATCCCAGAGGTCGTTGAGGAAGAGAATGCGCACTTCGAGAGGTTCCGTGTTCCGGGTCCGTCGGCGAGATCGCCCGACCGCAGAGCATAGGCCGCGCGGGGCCCCGGAGAATTCCCGGAATGCCGGTAAGGTGGAGACTCCCCGTGGAGAGCAGGGGTGTGATGGGTGACCGCAGGCTCGATTCCCTCTTCCGACGCTACCGGACGCGCGGCGACGTGGCCGCGCTCGGGCAGCTCTTCGACGCGGCCGCGCCGGAGCTCCTGCGCGTCGCTCGCCATCTCTGCCCCGACGAGGCCGCGGCCGAGGACGTGCTCCAGGCGACCTTCGAGACGGCCCTCGAGAAGGGGGCGGAGTTCGAGGAGGGGCGCCGCGTGCTGCCCTGGATGCTCGGGATCCTCGCGCACCACGCGCGCAAGGCGAGGCGCCAGGCCGCGCGCGTGCTCGATCCGGAGCGCCTGCCGGACCGCGCGCCCGCGGACCCCGCCGTCCTCGCCGCGGACCGCGAGTTCGACGCGCTGGTCGAGAGCGCCGTCGCCGAACTCCCGCCGCAGTACGCCAGCGTCGTGGGTTCGTACCTGCGCCGCGACCGCCGGCCGGCACAGATCGCCGACGAGCTCGGGATCAGCGCCAACGCGGCGGGCGTGCGCCTGCATCGCGGCCTGAAGCTGCTGCGCCGCGCGATCCCGGCGGGCGCCGCGCTGGGCGGCGCCGCGGCCCTGCGGCTCGACCCCGGCGCACAGGCGACGCGCGGCGTGACCGCGGTCCGCGCGCGGGTCCTCGAGCTCGCCGCCGCCAAGTCCACCGCGGCGACAGCCGCGCTCAGCGCGGCTGCCGCCGCGCCTTCCACGACCTCCGCAACCCTGGGAGCCACGCTCGTGCAGAAGCCCATCCTGACCGCGGCCCTCGCGGCCGTCCTCGCCGGCGGCGGCGTCTACGCCCTGAAGTCGAGCCCCGGCGCACCGCGTGACCGCACGCTCGACGCGCAGCTCGCGGACCTCACGGCCCAGCTCGACGAAGCGCGAAGTGCGTTGCGGGCGCGGGATGCGGCGGACAGCGCGGCCCTCGTCGCGCCGCCGCCGACGCGCGCCGCCGCGCCGAGCGAAGCGGCCGAGGCGAGCGCGACCGAGCTCCCCTCCACGCCGACGAACGCGGAGTGGCTCGCGCGCCTGACGGAAGCGAAGAGCTGGCGGGAAGCGCTCGCGATCGGCTACCAGATCGCCGCCCTCGATCCCGACGAGGGCCTCGCGGTGATGCAGGCGATCTACGCCGACATCCCGGCCTTCGAGTACCGTCAGCAGATCCTCAAGCCCTTCGTGTTCCACGGCGGCCACGTGCACGCGCTCGAGATCCTGCACCTGGCCGCGACCGACGAGCACACGGCCGTCCAGGGATGGGCCTGGGGCTACCTCGAGAACTACGCCTTCCAGAGCTTCGCCGAGGATCACGCGGCCTACGCGGCCTGGCGTGCGCGGTTCGCGGGCCTGCCGCTCGGAGCGGTCCTCGAGCAGAACGCCCGCGAGCTCGTCGGGCGCGTCGCGGGGATGTCCGACGACGAGCTGCTGCGCATGTTCGAAGTCTCCGACCGCCTCGACCTGCGCGCGGGCGACGTCGGCGGCGTCGACCTGTCCGCGGTCCTGGGAGAGGCCGGCCTGCTCTCGATCGTCGAGCGCTGGCTCGTGTCGAGCGAGGACGAAGTGCGCGAGGGGGCGTTGACGTGGATCGGCTCGGTGTCGGTCGACGAAGCGTTCCTGCGCCGCAGCATCTTCCCGCTCACCGGCGGGGGCGTCGAACCGGGGGTGCGCAGTCGGGCCCTGAGGCTGCTCGGCGATCCGGCGAACGGCTGGGCCTTCGAGCACCTGCTCGACGAGCTCGTGCGCAGCGGGACCCGCGCCGACGGCCGACCCACCGACGCCGCCCAGGCCCTGGCCGAGCTGGGAGACCCGCGCTCGATTCCGGCGATGATCGGCCTGATCGCCGCCGACGACACCTATCGCACGCGCTACGGCATCGGCTACTTCGGCCTCGGGAAGCTGACCGGCGTCGACTACCACGAGGACCACGGCGGCGCCTTCTGGCTCGACTGGTGGGAGCGCAACCGCGGCTCGCTGCCCCCCGAGGTCCGCGCGATGGAGCTTCCCACGTACACGATCGCGCAGTAGGCCGCGCGTCTCCGGTTGCGAGTTTCGAACGGTCTGACCGCCACGGTGGACAATGGGCCTGCGGCGGCGGCCGGCGGTTGACGCGCGCGGTCGGGCGCACCACGATTTGTGCTCGTCACGAGCCGCGGCTCGAAACGAGTTCGAATACTCATCACACGATCGAATCCCAGGAGGAACCACCATGCGACGCACGTCCCTCGCCCTCATCGCCGCGCTGACTCTCACGCTTCCGATGACGAGCTGCTACACGATGACCCACCAGGTCGGCAACGGCGGCACGGGCGCGACCACGACGACCGAGCGCCAGTGGTACGCGCTGTGGGGTCTGGTGCCGCTCGGCGAGGTCGACAGCAAGGAGATGGCGAACGGCGCGACCGACTACACCGTCAAGACGGAGCAGAACTTCCTCGACATCGTGATCGGGTTCTTCACGACCTTCGTGACGATCGTGCCGTTCACGGTCGAGGTCGAGAAGTAGCCGCTATCGGCCGAAGCGGCCGCGGTACCACGTCTCGAGCACGAGGAG
>CAYGPA010000427.1:2745-5012 GCA_964351535.1 uncultured Planctomycetaceae bacterium | reverse complement strand
CAACGTGCTGCTCGTCATGGTCGACGAGCTCCCGTGGGACGCGCTGGGCTGCGCGGGGAACGACGTCGTCCGCACTCCCCACCTCGACGCGCTGGCGGCGCAGAGCACGCGCTTCGAGCGCGCGTACACGGCCGCGCCGATCTGCGCGCCGGCGCGGCGCTCGTTCTTCACGGGTCGCTACGCGCACGTGCACGGCGTCGTCGACAACCACACCGTCGCGCACGACGGCGAGCTGCTCTTGCCGACGTACTTGCAACACGCGGGCTACGAGACCGCGATCAGCGGCAAGCTGCACCACGCGCCCACCGGCCTCGCGTACGGCTTCGACACGTTCTGGTCGACCTTCCGCGAGGGCCCCGGCGAACCGGAGCGCTACCCGGACTTCCTGAAGCGCGTGCACGGTCGCGCGGCGGTCAACGTCTGCGTGCCCGGGTCGCGGCCGTTCCCGGGCGACCCGCTGGGCGCGGACATCGGGCGCTTCCCCTACCCGGCCGAGGACTTCGCCAGCGCCTGGCTCACCGACCGCGCCATCGAGTTCCTGCGCGCGCGCGGCGCGGACGAGGGCGAGCGCCGGCCCTGGTTCCTCTTCGCGAGCTACCGCGTGCCGCACACGCCGTACTACGCGCCGGAGCCGTACTTCTCGATGTACGACCCGGACGAGCTCGACGTCCCCGCGATCCCCGAGGGCACGGCCGCGAAGCGCGCGGCGGCCGCCACGCGGCTCGACAAGCGCCACTTCGTCGACGACCCGGCGGTCCTGCGCGCGCTGACGGCGGCGGTGTACGGCCTCGTGACCAACGCCGACGACCAGATCGGGCGCCTGCTGGCCGCGCTCGACGAGCAGGGGCTGGCCGAGGACACCGTCGTCGTGTTCACGTCCGACCACGGCAACATGCTGGGGCAGAAGGGCCTGTACCTGAAGGGCGTGATGTACGAGCGCGCGACGCGCATCCCGCTGTGGCTGCGGCTGCCGCCCGCCGTCGCGCGCGCGCACGGCGTCGAGGCGCCGCGCCGCGTCGACGCCGTGGCGGAGTGCATCGACCTCTTGCCGACCCTGCTGGAGCTCTGCGGCGCGTTGACGCCCGCGGGCGTCCAGGGTCGCAGCCTGCTGCCGCTCGCCCGCGGCGACGAGCGGGGCTGGAAGGACCGCGCCTTCGCCGAGCGCAAGACGCGCATGGTGCGCACGCGGCGGCACAAGCTGATCGAGACGCTCGCCCCGGGCCGCTACGAGCTCTACGACCTGGACGAGGACCCGCTCGAGGAGCGCGACCTCTCCGCCGCGCCCGAACATGCGGAGCTCGTCCGGGAGCTCGCCCGGGACCTGCGCCGCTGGCGGCTCGAACGCCCGGCGCCGCCGGTCGTCGACGGGCTCGAGCTGCCCGACTACGCGGTCCTCGACGCGGGACTGCGCGAGCACTTCCGCGCCGCGGCGGGTCCCGACGAGGAAGACTGAGCGCGGGCGATCCGCGCGAGTCGATTCCCGGCGGGGGTACGCGCACAGCACTCTCCGCGGGGTTCGGCGAATCTCTATCGATTTCGTCACGGGCAAACGCACCCCTTTCACGCCTTACGTCTTTCGAAGGCCCGCTTCGGGCTTCCTGACGAGAGGTCGAGACGATGCGCGAGTACCAAACCCTGCGAGAGCACTGGATCCGCGAGCTGCAGAGCCGCGGAGAGTTCCCGCGACTGAGAAGGCCGGCGCGGGACGTGCTGGAGCGCGGCTCGCTGGCCGTCTTCTGCAGCATGCTGCTCGCCGATCTCGACCGCCGCTGGCGGCGTGCGCGCCACGTTCGCACCGGCGCCGCGCTGCTCCTGGGGGTGGCGCTGCTGGGCCTCGCGGCCTCGTGCATCGAGTCCTCGCTGCCGATCGTGCCCGCCGCGGCGGTCGCGGAGGGTCTGTGCCGTTTCACGTCGACGCTGGGCGGCGCCGGGCTCGTGCTCCTGCTCCTGGGACACGTCGCCTCCGTGCGCGCGGCGCGCCGCCGCGCCCTGTACGAGCGCTTCGAGCGCGCCGTGGACCCCGCGACGAACCGCTTCGGGCTCTGAGCGCGCGGAATCTCGCGAGATTCCGCGGGCGGTTCGGCTCGCGGGTCCTCTCTCCGTCGGCGGGGCCTCCTTCGGGGGCGCGCTCTCGAACGGTCTGCAGTTCACGATCGGGAACTGAGCGAAGAAACCGCGCCGCGCGTGGGTACGGGGAACGCGGGGCGGGCTCCGGAGGCCCGCCCCGCGCCCGCATGCGCTCCCGCACCGCGCTCTTCGCCCTGCTC
>CAYGPA010000427.1:0-2645 GCA_964351535.1 uncultured Planctomycetaceae bacterium | reverse complement strand
CGGAGGCCCGCCCCGCGCCCGCATGCGCTCCCGCACCGCGCTCTTCGCCCTGCTCGCCGCGATCCTCGCCCTGATCGCGGTCCTGACGTGGCTGCTCACGACGGCCGAGGCGAAGCCGGTCGATCTGGCGGCGGAGCCCCAGATTCACAGGTTGCCGCTGCAGCGTCAGCGCGAGCTGGTCGAGGTTCCAGAGACGCCGCCCACGGAGGACGAGGTCGCGCCGACCGAGGATCCGGATTCCGTCCTCGAGGGCGAGGCGGGCCGCAGCGCAAGTGCGGACCCCGGCTCGGCCCGCTCCGGGCCAGGTCCGACCGAGAGCTCGTCCAGGAGCGCCGGGGACGATCCGGGCGTCCTGGTATTCGGGCACGTACTCGTCCGCGGACAACCTCTCGAACAGGCTTGCCTCGAGGTCGCGCCGGCGCAGGAAGGCCTCGGGACCTTTCGCACGGCGACGACCTCCGATGCTCAGGGGCGCTACGAATCCCACGTTCCGTCGGGACGCGACTTCCTGGTCGAGGTCACCCATGTCGAGACGGTTCCGCGCGATCCGCTCCTCTCGCGTTTCCAGCCCCAGGACACACAGCGGGAGCTGTTCGGCCGCAGGACGCTGAGCGTCCCGGACGTGCGCTCCTTCCGCGAGGACCTCTCCTTCGGTCGCGCGACGATCCGGGGGAATGTCCTCCATCGCTGGGTCCTCCCCGACGGGCGAGAAGTGCTCAGCGGACTGTCGGGAGGCCGTGTGTACCTCGATGCGACGGATACCGGGCCAGGGGCAGTGGCTCGAACCCTGACGGACAACGGCGGAGACTTCGAGTTCGAGGTGCTGACACCCGCGTCGCTCCTCGTACGTTCTCACCGACTCGACCTCTGGCACGGGACTACTGCCGGATTCGGACATGCGATTTCCGCGCCCATCGAGGTGCGCGACGGTGAGGTCTTTCCGGTCGAACTGGAGCTTGCCGGGGGTGCCGCGCTCGAGGGAACGCTGGCCTGGCCCGACAGCCAGCCGGCACCGATCGACAGCCTGTGGATCGCCTATCGAGGAGATCGGTCTCCCTGGTTTCTCTGGTTCGGGGAGGAGACGCTACGCATCTCCCTCACGGGGCTCCCTCCCGGCAGCATTCGCGTTGGAGCACACCCGAAAGATCGAGGCCGCGAGGAACGAGAAGCGCGATCCGCAACGGTCGAGCTCGATCCCGAGGAGCCGGCGACGGTCGACCTGACCTTGCGTACGAACACCAAGGTCGGTGTCCGCGTCCGAGGAGTCGACTGGAAGACCGTCTGGTGGTCCGACGACGCCGGCTTTCCAGCCGCGATCTGGCCCACGTGGACATGGAAGCCCGGAGCCCCCGTGGCCCGAGCAGAAGCCTTTCCCTCCGGAGATGGACCGCCCGACGGACTGTTCGGCCCCCTGGTTCCCGGGAAGTACGTCGTGCACGCGCAGCGCGGATGCGTGGAGCTCGAGCGCACGATCCAGGTGATCCAGGCCCGCGAGCAGGAGTTCCGGATCGACTTCTGAGATCGCCCTGCACTCTGTCGAGGATCTCGCCGTTTCCCGGCCCGGGGACGGTCCAGGACGTCGCGATCGCGCAATCCCGCGAAGCGTTGCATCCAGTCCGGAAGCGACCGCGAAATCACTGGCGTCCCCGGCGGGCTGTGCACTGGCCCGTTTCACCCCCCAATCTCTCGCACAGTCGCTTTCGGAGAACCAAGAACATGCTGAACACTCTCTTCATCGCCTCCCTGGCCCTCGCCACCCCCACGACCCCGATCGGGGACGGTTGCTGCGCCAGCAAGGCCAAGAGCAACGCCTACGCCGCCGTCGCCAACGAGACCAAGGACATCGTGGACACGGCCGTCGCGGCCGGTTCCTTCAAGACACTCGCCGCGGCGCTGACCGCGGGTGAGCTCGTGGGCGCGCTGAAGGGCGAAGGTCCCTTCACCGTCTTCGCGCCGACCGACGGGGCCTTCGCGGCGCTGCCGGACGGCACGCTCGAGATGCTCCTGAAGCCGGAGAACAAGGGCACGCTGCAGGCCATCCTGAAGTACCACGTCGTCGCCGGTGAGCTTCCGGCCTCGAAGGTCGTCAAGAGCAAGTACGCGACCACGCTGAACGGTCAGCGCGTCGACATCGAGGTCACCGATCAAGGCGTCATGCTCGACAACGCCCGCGTGTCCAGCACCGACATTCGCTGCTCGAACGGCATCATCCACGTCATCGACGCGGTGATCCTGCCCAGCACGAACGACATCGTCGCGACGGCCGTCGAGGCCGGTAGCTTCGAGACCCTCGCCGCCGCGCTCGGCGCCGGCGGTCTGGTCGAGGCCCTGCAGGGCGACGGTCCCTTCACCGTCTTCGCCCCCACCGACGAGGCCTTCGCCAAGCTGCCCGCCGGTACCGTCGAGTCGCTGCTGAAGCCGGAGAACAAGGAGAAGCTCGCCTCGATCCTGACCTTCCACGTCGTCAAGGGTCGCGTCTACGCCGACGCCGCCGCCAAGGGCGCCGAAGTCGCCACGCTGCAGGGCGGCAAGCTCCGCACGCAGAGCCGCGACGGCAGCGTCTACGTCAACGGCGCGAAGGTCGTGTCGGCCGACATCGAGACCTCGAACGGCGTCATCCACGTGATCGACAGCGTGATCCTGCC
>CAYGPA010000426.1:0-5020 GCA_964351535.1 uncultured Planctomycetaceae bacterium | reverse complement strand
GTCTCGGACGACGTGTTCCACGGCGACCAGGGGCGCATCCGCGCGACGATCGAGGAGTGCGGCACCGAGAGCCTCGTCCACTGGGCGGGCTTCGTGCCCGACGAGGAGCTCGTGCACCTGCACTCGGGCGCGCTCGGGCTGGCGCTGCCCTCCGCCTGCGAGGGATTCGGGCTGCCGGCCGTCGAGGCCGCGGCCTGCGGGATCCCCGTGGTCGCCACGACGGAGAGTCCCCTGCCCGAGCTGCTCGAGGGCGGCGGCTACTTCATCGAACCCGGCCTGCTCGAGCCGCTGCACGACGCGCTGCGCCGGCTGACGGTCGACGAGAACGAGCGCGCGCTGCGCGGGACCCTGGCGCTGGCCGCGGCCCGCGCGCTGTCCTGGGACGCGGGCGCCGACGCCGCGCTGAACGCACTGCGGGAGGCCGTGACGTGAGGCCGCTGCGGTTCTGCCACTTCACGACGTTCTACCCGCCGCACAACTTCGGCGGGGACGGCGTCGGCATCCAGCGCCTGTGCCGGGCGCTCGCGCGTCGCGGACACGAGGTCACGGTCGTCCACGACACCGACGCGTTCTACTCGCTGCACTCCGGGCCCGACCCGGTCGAGCAGCCGGAGCCCGAGGACAGCGCCTCGATGCGCTTCGTGCGCCTGCGCAGCAAGCTCGGCAAGGTCTCGTCGCTGCTCACCCAGCAGCTCGGCCGGCCCGTCGTGCACGCCGCCGCGATCCGTCGCGTGCTCGACGAGGGCGATTTCGACGTCGTCAACTTCCACAACATGTCGCTCGTCGGCGGACCGGGCCTCTTGAGCTACGGCGACGCCGTGAAGCTCTACATGGCGCACGAGCACTGGCTCGTGTGCCCCAGCCACGTTCTGTGGCGCCACGGGCGCGAGCTGTGCACCGGTCGCGAGTGCCTGCGCTGCGTGCTCTCGTACCGCCGGCCGCCGCAGCTCTGGCGCTACACGAACGCGCTCGCGCGCGAAGGGCGCCACGTCGACGCGTTCATCGCCATGAGCGAGTTCAGCCGGCAGAAGCACGCGGAGTTCGGCTTCCCGTTCGACATGGAGGTGCTCTCGTACTTCCTGCCGGACCTGCCGCCGCAGGCCGCGGCAGAGACCGCGCCCGGACCGGAGGACGCCTCGCCGCACGAGCGCCCGTACTTCTTGTTCGTCGGCCGGCTGGAGAAGATCAAGGGCCTCGACGACGTCATCCCGCTCTTCCGCGACTACCCGGACGCCGACCTGCTGATCGCGGGGGACGGCGAGTACGCCGGAACGCTGCGCGAGCTCGGCAAGGATCTGCCGCGCGTGAAGTTCCTCGGACGCATCCCGCTCGACGATCTGGCGCGGTACTACCGTCACGCGATCGCGCTGATCGTGCCGTCGGTGTGCTACGAGACCTTCGGCATCATCCTGATCGAGGCCTTCCGGCAGCGGACGCCCGTCATCGCGCGCCGCATCGGCCCGTTCCCCGAGATCGTCGAGCGCGCCGGAGGCGGCGAGCTCTTCACGACCGGCGCGGAGCTGCTCGCGGCCCTGCGCCGCATGCAGGCCGACCCGGGGCGCCGCGACGAGCTGGCTCGCCGCGGTCAGGAGGCCTTCCGCGAGAACTGGTGCGAGAGCGCCGTCCTTCCCCGCTATCTGGATATCATCCGCCGGGCCGCACAGCGGCGCGGCGATTCGCGCGTCCTGGACGCGCTCGGCGACGAGGCCGCGACGGCCCACGGAGCACTGGCATGAAAGTCTTCATCACCGGCGGCGCCGGATTCATCGGATCGCACCTCGCCGAGCGCCTGATCGAACGCGGCGACAGCGTCCTCGTCCTCGACGACCTGTCGACGGGCGAGATGTCGAACCTCGAGCCGCTGGTCGGCCACGAGCGCTTCGAGCACCGCGTGGGGTCGGTCACCGACGAGCCCCTGGTGTCCGAACTGCTCGACCGCTGCGACGTCACGGTCCACCTGGCGGCGGCCGTGGGCGTCAAGCTGATCGTCGAGCGCCCCGTGCACACGATCGAGACCAACGTCCACGGGACGGAGGTCGTGCTGCACTGCGCGGCGAAGAAGCAGAAGCCCGTCCTGCTGGCCTCGACCTCCGAGGTCTACGGCAAGGCCTCGAAGTTCCCGTTCGCCGAGGACGACGACCTGGTCATGGGCGCGACCGTGAACTCGCGCTGGGCCTACGCGTGCTCGAAGGCGCTGGACGAGTGGCTCGGCCTCGCCTACTGGAACGAGAAGCAGGTCCCCGTGACGATCTGCCGCTTCTTCAACACCGTCGGACCGCGCCAGACCGGACGCTACGGCATGGTGCTGCCCAACTTCGCGGCGCAGGCGCTGAAGGGCGAGCCGATCACCGTGTACGGCACGGGCGACCAGTCGCGCTGCTTCGGCCACGTGCAGGACGCGGTCGAGTCGATCATCCGCCTGCTCAGCGCGGAGAACACGCACGGCGAGGTCTTCAACATCGGCGCCGACCAGGAGGTCTCGATCCTGCAGCTCGCGGAGAAGGTCCGCGACCACTGCGGCAGCGACTCCAAGATCGAGCGCATCCCCTACGAGCAGGCCTACGCGAAGGGCTTCGAGGACATGATGCGCCGCGTCCCCGACTGCTCGAAGCTCGAGCGCACGATCGGCTTCCGCCCGCGCACCTCCCTGGACCAGATCATCGCCGACGTCGTGGCCGACCAGCGCGCGCGGCTGCAGCTCGCGCCGGCGAGCTGAGGTCGAATCGGTCCGATGCGCGGCATCCTGACCTACCACTCGATCGACGCGAGCGGCTCGCCGATCTCGCTCGCGCCGGAGACGTTCCGACGACACGTCGAGTGGCTGGCGTCGGATGCCGTGCACGTCGTTCCGCTGACGCAGCTCGTGAAGCTCGACGACGCCGTGGACGCGTGCGCGATCACGTTCGACGACGGCTTCGCCAACTTCGAGCACGAGGCCTGGCCCCTGCTGCGCGACCACGGCCTGCCGGTGACGCAGTTCGTCGTCACGCGGCGCACCGGCAAGGACAACGCCTGGGGCGGCGTCGACGAGCCCGGCATCCCGCGCCTGCCGCTGATGGGCTGGGACACGCTGAATCGCCTCGCGGACGAGGGCCTCGAGCTCGGCGCCCACGGCCGCACGCACCCCCACCTCGACCGCCTCGACGGCGCGCCGCAGCGCGACGAGATCGTCGGCAGCGCCGAGGACCTCGACGAGCACACCGGAACTCCCCCCGCGAGCTTCTGCTACCCCTACGGCGACTACGACGACCGCGCCGCCCAGCTCGCGTCCGAACACTTCGCGTGCGCCTGCACGACGGAGCTGCGCACGCTCTCACGCGCCGACTCCGTCCACCTCCTCCCGCGCCTCGACGCCTTCTACTTCCAGGAGCCCGGCCAGCTCGAGGCCTGGGGCACGCGCGCGTTTCGCACGCGCCTGTGGGCCCGCCGCACGGCGCGCGACCTGCGACGCCGCCTCGTGCAGTAGGACATCGCGTGGATTTCGGCGAATGCTGAAGCGACAACGCCGGCGGCGGCACCGGGACCTGCATGGTGATTCTCGACTCTCCCGTGCTTCGCAGCGCCGCCCTCCTGTTCCTTTCGTTCCCAGGGGCCGGACTCCATGCTCCTTCGGCAACGGACGAGAGTCCGGTGGCTCCTCCGGAACAGGCTGCGCCGGAACCTCGCGCTCTCGCGGTGTCACCGACCGGCGAACTCGTCGCCGTGGCGTATCGCGACGGCAGCGTCACACTCCTCGACGGCGAGAGCGGCGACGAACTCGGCCGCCTGACTCGCGGGCTCGAGGAAGACCCGTGGGCGCTCGCCTTCTCTCCGGACGGAACTCGGCTGGCGGGCATCGGACACCATGGCGCGCTGCGTCTGTGGCAGCTCGGGGCGGAGCAGCCCCTCGACGACGTCGAGGCGACCGAGCTCTTGCGTGGCATTCCCTCGATCGAGCGCGCTCACGAGTTCTCGTTCGGCGCCCTGATCACCTGGGCTCCTCGAGGAGACCGCGTCCTCGTCTCCTACTCCAGCGGACACGCGAGCCTCTGGGCAACCGACGGTGAGTGCGTCACCAGGTGGAACGGCTCGCGACGGCGCACGGACCGCACGGTGGCCTGGCACGGAGACAGATGGCTCGTCGCGGAAGGAAACAGCGTGGAGTTTCGCGACGGGAGGACCGGTGCGCGGCCAGGAGAAGGCGCGGACTCGCGCGCTCTCGACTGCGGCGACCCCGTCGTGACGCTCGCAGTCCACCCCACGCAGAATCTCATGGCGACGGGCCACGCGGACTACGTCCTCAAGCTCTGGGACCTGGACTCCGGGGCGCTCGTGGCTCGGTCTCGACACCCCGACCCGTGGCTGACGGAGGAAGACGACGAAGTCGCCTGCATCGCCTGGTCGCCCACAGCGGACAGGATCGCGCTCTCCATCCGAGAGGGCAGCCACGTGTTCGTCGTCGATGCAGCGGACCTCTCGCCCATCTGGACCAGCGCGTACATCGGTGGTCACTTCGGAGAGGCCCTACTGGTCTGCTGGAGCCCCGACGGGCGGCGGGTCTGGTCCGCCTTCGAGTGCGGGAACGCGGGAGTTCTCTGGGCCGATCCGCTGGGCGGCGGAGAGGTGAGTTACCGCGCGGACACTCGCCTGCCGGTGTTCGGCGGCCCGGTCGGCGTGACGATCTCCGAGGCGGACGTCCTACAGCTCCCGCGAGACGGAACCCTGCCCTGGTAGGAACGCGCCCCGCTCCGCGCCACGTCCAAGGTCGCTCCGTACCCTGCGGACGGTCGCGGGCTCCGCGCGAGAGCGCCCAACGGCGATTCGCCAAGGCAGGGCGCGAGCGCTAAGCTGGCGCGCGTCATGCGAAATCTCGATTCCCGCCGCGTCTCCATCCTGCTGCTGGCCCTCCTCGCCTCGGCGTGCGTCAACACGGACCCGAACACGGGCGAGGCCATGCCTCGCGGCTCCCAGCGCTACGAGTTCTCGGAGGTCAAGCGCAACGCCGAGGACCTGAAGGTCGGGATGACCAAGATGCAGGTCC
>CAYGPA010000425.1:0-5023 GCA_964351535.1 uncultured Planctomycetaceae bacterium | reverse complement strand
GGGCCAGGTTGGGGGGCGTGGGCCGATCTGTGAACAAGAGGGGTGCAATGCGCAAAAACCCCGTGGAAGGCCTTTTCCCTCCATGAGGGGCGCGGCATCCTCTGCGCGCTTTAGACCCCCATCCCTTCTCTCGTTTGTCTCTCTTGTGGAGTGCATTCCTCATGAACAGGTATGTCTTCGGCGCGCTGGCATTCGCGACAGCCAGCTCGCTTGCTTCCGGTGGCACTGAGGTGTCGTCGGAGCGAGGGGACTGGTTGAGCTTGGATCGAGAAATCTCGAGCCTCTCTACCAGCCTCTCCAACCAAGGCCCGTCAGGCTTCGCCCTGAGCGGGTTCATGCGCGGCCGCTTCCAGTGGTCGAGCGATATCGACGACGTCAACGGCACCGGCGATGACCTGACCGGGTTCGGCATGGATAACATCCGGCTGAACTTCGACGGCAGCATCGGTGACTACGGCGTTCACGTTTCGGCGGACGGCGTGCAGTACAGCGCGAAGTCTTCGACGCCGAACAACTCGTCGATTCTCAGTTCCATCAACGGTGGCGGCGTCCAGTACTCCGGCCCCAACAGCGGTGGCCAGGCGTACGTGGGTGACATCGGAACCCCCGGCAGCCTGGAAATCGTCGATGCGTGGATCACCTCCCCGCTCGGCAACAACGTGAACGTCACCGTGGGTCAGTTTCGGGCCCCCTTCAGCAACAACGCTCTGATCGACGCGGACCGCCTGCTCGGCCCGGATCGCACCTTCCTCGGCGCTGCCTGGGACGGTCGCGACCTCGGTGTCATGTTCAACGGCATGTCCGGTCGCTTCGGGTGGTGGGTTGCGGTCCAGAACGGCGTCGATGGCGTCGCCGAGGACTTCCACTACACGCTGCGCGCGTCCTACACCCTGCTCGGTGCCGGCGGTCCTCCGACCGTCCTCGGCGCCCACGGCATGGGTCAGGACGAGCACGCGTGGGTCTCCGCGGCCTACACCTCGGACGACGAGGACGCCGTGACCGGCGATGATCGCACCGCGTACATCATCGAAGGTGGCTACCGCACGGGTCCCTGGTTCGTTTCCGGTGAGTACGGGATGATGGACGAAGGGTTCTTCCCCAACACGGTTGGCGGACCCGACGACATCAGCCCGATCGCCGTTCTGGCCAGCTACAACTTCAACAACGACTGGGAAGCCTGGGTCCAGCTCGAGGACCTCGGCGACGACGACGACACCACCGTCTATCAGATCGGCGTGAACTACTACCAGGCCGCGCAGGACGCGAAGTGGTATGCCGCCTACGTGATGACGGACAGCGACAACAGCGCGATCGAGTACGACAAGATCGTCCTCGGTTACTCGGTGTCCGTGGGTCGTCCCTAGACCCCCAGCAAGCCTCCACCGCTTGGTGTCGCGCGCGTCGCGACATGAAGTGACTCGAGGCCCTCCGGACCGCGCGCGACGCGGATCCGGATAGAGAACAGGAGCCCCGTGCGCGTCACGGGGCTTCTTCTGTTTGGGCCCGCCGGCTCGCGACGCACGCGACGTTGCGGAGGAGAAAGCTGGAAATCTGGTCGCAAACCGCTTCTCACCGGCCCTCCGGATCGGCATGCTCAACGGGTCTCGTGGGCCTTGGGGCCCGTTCCAATGGGAGTTCGCACGATGAACACTGCCTTCTTCTCGCTCTCGATCCTCGCGATGTTCGCGACTCCGGCCTGGGCCACGGGGGCCTCGGGAGCCGCATCCACCGAGAAGTCCGACTGGCTGAGTCTCGATCGCGAGATCGCCGAGATCTCGAACGCGGCCCTGAACCAGGCGCCCAGCGGGTTCTCGGTCGGCGGCTACGTCCGGGCCAACCTGACCTTCTCCGACGACATCCAGGTCCCGCCGTCCAACGACGACTTCTTCGGATTCCTCTGGGACAACATCCGGATCTACGCCGGTGCCCAGATCAGCCCGAACTGGGAGGTCTACATCGAGACCGAGGCCGGCTCCGGACCGATCAACATTCTCGATGCCTTCGTTCGCGGCGAGGTGACCGACGACGTCCAGTTCACGATGGGCCAGTTCCGTGCGCCCATGCTGTGGACCGGACTGCTGGACCCGAACCGCTTGCTGTTCATCCCGTACACCACGGCCGGCTCGATCTGGCAGTCGCGGGATCTCGGGGCGCAGTTCCACGGACGCATCAACCGCTTCTTCTGGTGGATCGCGGCGCAGAACGGCTTCGACAACCAGGCGGAGGAGTTCCGCTACACCGGCCGCGTCGCGTTCCACGCGATCGGCGACCAGTACATGCAGAACCGCAAGGTCGAAGGTGCCTTCGGGGCCTCCGAGGACCTCCAGGTCGTCGTGGGCGTCGGCGCTTCGGTCGACGACGGCCTCATGGGAACGTCCGACGGCGACTCGGCGGCCGCGGACCTGGTCGCAACCTGGAACCGCTTCTACTTCCACACGGAATACGTGAGCCAGCCGAACGACCCGACGACCCTGGGCTTCCGCGCCGACGCCAACACCTGGGACGCGACGATCAGCTACATGCTCGTCCCGGCCAAGTGGGAGGCTGCGCTGCGCTACGACGAGATCAACAACTCGCCCGCGGACACCGACGCGTTCACGCTGGGCATCAACCGCTACCTGCACGGTCACGACGTGAAGCTGCAGCTGAACATCACGACCGCCAGCGCTTCGGGAGCCGCGATCGACACCGACATCATCTCCTTCGGGATCACCGGCGGCGTCTGAACAGCACCCCCACCCGAACCCGCCGCAAGACGGGCGTCCTGGAACAGGCGCCCGGATGAACAAGGGCCCTGCCTCGTGCGGGGCCCTTTTCTTTTCTGCGGCCCGTCTCGCGCCGGCTCGGCCCGACACGCCAGCGAGATTCGTTACGCTCGGGCTCGCACCATGACCACCACGCACGACAGCAGCACGGCTCCGGCCGCCCTCACCGGTCTGCTGCTGCTCACCCTCGCCGGGCCCGGCACGCCGGCCCAGCACGATTCCGAAGAGAAGCCCTCGATGACCGCGGAGACCCACGCGCACAGCAATCGCCTGATCGACGAGACGAGCCCCTACCTGCTGCAGCACGCCCACAACCCGGTGGACTGGCATCCGTGGGGGCCGGAGGCGATCGAGAAGGCGCGCCGCGAGCAGAAGCCCATCTTCCTCTCCATCGGCTACTCCGCGTGCCACTGGTGCCACGTGATGGAGCGCGAGAGCTTCGAGAGCGAGGAAACCGCGGCGATCATGAACGAGCACTTCGTCAACGTGAAGGTCGACCGCGAGGAGCGTCCGGACCTCGACGAGATCTACATGCAGTACGTGCAGGCCACGACCGGCTCGGGCGGCTGGCCGATGAGCGTGTTCCTGACGCCGGACCTGAAGCCCTTCTTCGGCGGCACGTACTTCCCGCCGCGCAGCCTCTACGGGCGCGCCGGCTTCCCCGACGTCCTGCGCTCCATCGCGCGCGCCTGGGAGACCAACCGCGAGCAGGTCGTCGAGCACGGCGACAAGTTCGCCGAACAGCTCCGCCAGCAGGCGACCCGCAGCACCGCCGCGCAGGTCGATCCCGAGGTGCTCCAGGCGTCGCTGGGTCAGCTGCTGCAGGCTCACGACGAGCAGTGGGGCGGCTTCGGCGGCGCGCCCAAGTTCCCGCACTCCGGCGACATCCGGATCATGCTGCGGCACTGGCTGCGCACGGGCAGCGACCAGGCGCTCGCGTGCGTGACGACGACCCTCGACCGCATGCGCGAGGGCGGGATCTACGACCACCTGCAGGGCGGGTTCGCCCGCTACAGCACCGACGAGAAGTGGCTCATCCCGCACTTCGAGAAGATGCTCTACGACAACGCGCTGCTGGTGCCGGCCTACCTCGAGGCCCACGTGGCCACCGGCAACGACGACTACGCCCGCGTCGCGCGCGAGTGTCTCGACTGGGTCCTGCTGGAGATGGTCACGCCCGAGGGCGGCTTCGCCAGCACGATCGACGCGGACTCCGAGGGCAAGGAGGGCGAGTTCTACGTCTGGACGCCCGACGAGCTCGAGGCGGTGCTCGGCAACAAGGTCGGCGCGTGGGCCGCCGCCTGGTACGGAGTCACGCAGGCCGGCAACTTCGAGCACGGCAAGAGCGCCCTGTGGCGCCACGATCCGCCCGCGGAAGTCGCGCGCAAGCTGAACGTCCCGCTCGAGGAGCTCGAAGCCGCGATCGCGGACGCGCGCCCGCGGCTCCTGGCGGAACGCGCGAAGCGCATCCCCCCGGGCAAGGACGACAAGGTGCTCGCCTCGTGGAACGGCCTGATGATCTCGGCCATGGCCCAGGGCTACCAGGTCCTCGGCGACGACCGCTACCTCGACGCTGCGCGCGGCGCCGCGCGCTACGTGCTCGAGGAGATGCGCCAGGAGGACGGGCGGCTGTTCGCCACGGCTCGCGCCGGCCGTGCGCACCTGAACGCGTACCTCGACGACTACGCGTTCCTGATCCAGGGCTGCATCGACCTCTACGAGAGCGACTTCGACCCGCGCTGGCTCGAGCACGCGCTCGCGCTGAACCAGATCCTCGAGGCGAACTTCGCCGACGAGCAGAACGGCGGCTACTTCACGACCGGCGACAACCACGAGCAGCTGATCGCGCGCGTCAAGTCGCCCCACGACGGCGCGCTGCCCTCGGGAGCCGGCGTGCAGGCGCTCAACCTCCTGCGCCTGGCCGAGCTGACCGGCAAGGGCCCGCTGGCCCAGCGCGCGGAGAAGACGATCGTCTCGATGGGCGCCATGGTGAATCGCTACCCCCCGGGCTTCAGCCAGCTGCTGCAGGCCGTGGACTTCCTCGCGGCCGGGCCGCGCGAGATCGTGCTCGCGGGCGAGCCCGAGCACGAGACGGTGCAGGCCATGCTGCGCGAGGTGCGCGGAACGTTCCTGCCGCAGCGCGTCGTGGCGCTCCGGCATGCGCGGGCGGACGAGGACCTCGTGCCGCTCCTGGCCGACCGGCCGGCCGGCGAGAGCAGAGCGCGCGCCTACGTGTGCCGCAACTACGCCTGCAAGCT
>CAYGPA010000424.1:0-5049 GCA_964351535.1 uncultured Planctomycetaceae bacterium | reverse complement strand
TCTCGCCGGCGTTGTCGGTCGCGGGGTAGGACCAGCTCGCCCCGTCCCAGCGCGCGACGTGCTCGGGGAAGTCACCCCCCGCCCACAGGGCCGGCCCGGAACCGTCGTCGTGAACGTGGAGCGCACGCACGACGTCGGGCAAGCCACCGAGCAGCGAACTCCACGCGACTCCGTCCCAGCGCGCCACGTGGTTCATCACCTCGTCTCCTGAACCGCGGAACGCACCGCCGGCGTACAGCGCGGGTCCGGAGCCGTCGTCGAACACGATCAGGTCGTGAACCTTGTCGTCGAGATCCGTGCCAACGGGCGCCCAGCTCGAACCGTCCCAACGAGTCACGTGGGGCAAATCCGCCAAGACGTAGGGGCGTTCACCATGCGCCGCGTGAAGGTCTGTGAGCCCGGTCCCGCCGAAGAGCACGAGGTCGTTGACGGGCCCGAGAGCCTGGTCAGGATTGAACGGAGACCACGCCGCCCCATCGAACAAGCCGACGAACGGGATCCCCGAGGTCCCCGCGTAGATGTAGAACCCTCCTCCGACGACCAGGCGGGGGCCCGATAGGGTGTCGACGCGCGCGAAAGACCGCACCGGACCGGAGACTTCAGCGTCCAGTCCGATATTCGACCACTGCCCCGTCCAGGCCGCCGCCTTCCGCGAGACGGTGGCGCCAAGGTTGCTGGAAACGACCTCGAACTCGCCGCC
Organism: uncultured Planctomycetaceae bacterium; assembly: GCA_964351535.1. Lineage (GTDB taxonomy): Bacteria > Planctomycetota > UBA1135 > UBA1135 > JAUIDW01. The sequence continues at coordinate 4,349 of CAYGPA010000424.1, read as the reverse complement.
GACGTACAGAGTGGACTCCCCGGCTGCATGCAGGACCTGCAGGCTGTAAACGTCTCGATTGGCACCCGCGAAACTGCAGAGGGGAAAAGTGCTGAGGGGCAGCCAGTCCACGCCATCCCACGCAGCGATGTGCCGTTCGCACTGGGAAGAGCTGTCTCCGTCGAACCCGCCACCCGCGTACAGCCTGGGCCCCGTTCCGAAATCGTAGGAAGCGAGCGCGTACACGGGGTAGAGGGATTCGTACCCCGCCGTTTGTGCCCAGACGACGCCATCCCACGTGACGGGCCGTTGTGCCGAGATGCCATCCACGTACTGCAGGCCACCCCCGACGTAGAGCCTCTCGCCGGTTCCGTCGTCGTGCGCGGCGAGAGCGAAGATCGGGCCCGTGCGATTCCCCGGCAGGTCACTCCAGGTCGATCCGCTCCATCTCCGAATCCCATTTCCGCCCGCGACGAACAGGGCTGGCCCGGATCCGTCGTCGTAGACGGCCATGTCCTGGACCGTCCCCAGCAGGCCGGGCTGCATGCCCACCCACGCGCCCCCGTCCCAGCGCGCGAGACCGAACGCGGGAGCACCGGCCCCCGCGATCGTGAAGGTTCCACAGGCATACAGTGCCGGGCCGGAACCATCGTCGTGTACGAGGAGCCGGCGCACGTGCGGAGATGCACCACCGTGCAACCCCGAATCCAGTCCGGTCCACGACACTCCGTCCCAGCGCGCGATGTTGTTCACCCCCGTTCCGCCGATGCTCAGGAACTTCCCCGCCGCGTAGAGCGCCGGGCCCGAGCCGTCGTCGAACACCTCGAGGGCGGAGACGTCGGTCGACGTGCCCTGCACACTTCCGCCGACGTCGGTCCACTGGTCCACGTCCCACTTCGCCAGCGCGCGAATTGGTGCGCCGCCGGCGCGCGTGAAGGCTCCGCCGACGTACAGCGCCGGCCCGGAGCCGTCGTCGAACATCTCGAACGCGAGCGCTGGCTTGTCGAACCCGGGATAACCAAAACCGCGGGCCCACTCCGCGCACTGCGCGTCGGACTTCGGCGCGAGGGCCAGGACCCACGCCGCGACGATCCATCCACGTGCACGCATCTTCTTTCCTCTGGGTGAGGCTGTCGCTCGCAGCAGCGCGAGGACGGCCGAGCCGGCGGCCCATCGCAGGCGAGCCGTTGCGGGGCGGTCGGGCCGCGCCCGCAGTGTAAATCGGACCGCCGCACGATGGGGGCCCCCTTGTACGCCTTGCGGGGCGGGGCTACGCTCGGTGGGCTTCGGGGACTCGGGGATCTCGCGATTCCGCCCCGGAGGTCCGAGCGACGCATTCCGTTTGATGAAGGTCCGAGCCGGCAGAGAGCCCGCGGGGCGGCGCCATGCGCCCGCCAACTGGAGCGCACCGCCGGCGCGCGCGAAGTTCTTCGCGCCCACCGGACCTTCGATCGCGATTTCGACGCTCCCCCGGATGGACCGCAGTCGGTCCGTCGTCACGTCTCGTTTCTCGCGCCGCTCTCCGACTCCGTCTCCGCAGCTGGACTGAGGCGCTCTACCACCCCTTCTCAAAGCATCTCATGGGCAAGCGCCTCTACGTGGGAAACCTCTCCTACGACAGCAACGAAGACTCGATCCGCGCGGCGTTCTCCGAAGGCGGCCGCACCGTCACCGACGTCCACATCATGACCGATCGCGAAACGGGCCGCCCGCGCGGCTTCGGCTTCGTCGAGCTGAGCTCCGAGGCCGAAGCGCAGGCCGCGATCGAAGAGCTCGACGGGAAAGACCTCGACGGTCGCAGCATCCGCGTGAACGAAGCGCGTGAGCGCACCGGCGGCGGGGGTGGTGGCCGCGGGGGCGGAGGCTACGGCGGCGGTGGTGGTGGCGGTGGCTACGGTGGCGGCGGCGGCGGTGGCCGCGACCGTTGGTAGGACGCAATCATCCCGTGCAAGTCACCAAACACGCTCACGTCTCGTTCGCCTACACGCTGACGTCCACCGACGGAACGGTGCTCGACAAGTCCCCCGACGGAGAGCCCCTCGGCTACGTCCACGGAACGAGCAGCATCATCCCCGGTCTCGAGACCGCGCTGGAGGGCAAGTCCTCCGGCGAGAAGATCCAGGTCACGGTCGCGCCCGAAGACGCCTACGGCGAGCGGGACGACACCCTGGTCCACAGCGTCCCGCGCGATCGCTTCGACGCCAAGGTCGACATCGAGCCGGGCATGCAGGTCACCGCCAGCGGACCCGACGGGGACCTGGCGATGGTCGTCGTCGCCGTCGGAGATGCCGAGGTCACGCTCGACGCGAACCACCCGCTGGCCGGGGAGTCGCTGCGCTTCGACGTCGAGATCGTCGACGTCCGCGCGGCCACGGCGGAGGAGCTCTCCGCCGGTCCGCACGACCACGACCACGGCAACTGCGACCACGACCACGGATAGCACGGCCAAGGGGGCGGCTCCGTCGGGAGCCGTCCACCTTCCGCGAGGGGCTGCAACGCCCCCCAGGCCCGGCCCGAGAGCGCGCCTGGCCGCCTGACGGGCCCTGCAGCGGCCGTCGACCCCGGTAGGAGCCCAGAATCGGCAAGCGCCAAGTTTCCGGGTTTGGGGCGCGCCGGCCCGCGGGCCGACATAGAGTCTGACCCCGTCTCGGAACCCCGAACCGAGACCTCCCCCACACCCTTGCAGGACCGTGCCCCTTGACGAGCTCCCTCCAAGCGACCGCGCCGGCCGTTGGCCGGGACTGGGTCAACATCTCCGTCATCGCCATCGTTCACGCCTTGGCCCTGTCCGGCTTGATCTACGTCCTCGCCGGCTACTCGTCCTGGTGGACCGTCGGGCTCGGCGTCCTGTGGGCCACGCTCTGCGGCATGAGCATCACCGGCGGCTACCACCGGCTGTTCGCGCACAAGAGCTACGAGGCGGCCTGGCCGCTGCGGGCGTTCTACCTGTTCTTCGGCGCGGCCTCGGTCCAGAACTCCGCGCTGAAGTGGTCCGGCGACCACCGCCAGCACCACGCGTACACCGACCACGACTTCGACCCGTACAACATCAAGCGCGGCTTCTGGTGGGCGCACATCCTGTGGATCTTCCAGACCGACTCCGGTCGCGGCGCGAAGGTCGTGCAGGACCTCGCCAAGGACCCGCTGGTGCGCTTCCAGGACCGCTACTACATCCCGCTGGCCATCGTGTCCGGCCTGATCGTGCCGGCGCTGCTCGGGGCCCTCTGGGGCGACGTGCTGGGCGCCGTGCTCGTCGCGGGTTTCCTGCGCCTGGCCATCCAGTGGCACTCGACCTTCTGCGTGAACTCGGTGGCGCACACGATCGGCAACCGGCCGTACTCGACCGAGATCTCCGCGCGCGACAGCTTCTGGACCGCGCTGATCACGCTCGGTGAGGGCTACCACAACTTCCACCACCGCTTCCAGCTCGACTACCGCAACGGCGTGCGCTGGTGGCAGCTCGACCCGACCAAGTGGTTCGTGTGGTCGCTCTCCAAGGTGGGCGTGACACGCAAGCTGCGCCGTACGCCGGAGCGCGTGATCCAGGACGCGCTGCGCAAGGTTCGCGAGCAGTCCGGCGAGCCCGCCGGCGCCGCCTGAGCCCCGCCTGAGTTCACCGGAGCCGCCCGGGTTCGGGCCCTTCGTTTCTCGCGGGCGTTCCAGCAGGACCCCTTTCCTTCGGGCCGGTCGGGTGCGAGCATCGGGGCATGTTCTCCGACACACACGCCTCGCTCCTGCTCCTCGCGCTCTTCGTCGCTCCCGCAGCGGGGTCCGTCCAGGACCCTCCGGAGCGCCCCCGGATGGCTTCCGAGTCGGAGACCGAGGGCCCGCGCGGCCTGATCCTGAACGCCGAGGGCGCGTTCGACGGCATGACGCTGTTCGCGCCGCTCAGCAGCACGACGACGTACCTCGTGGACATGGACGGCGAGATCGTCCACGAGTGGTCGATGAACTCCTCCCCCGCAGGCGGGTTCTACCTGCTCGACGACGGGACGCTGCTGCGCTGCGGACGCGAGGACGACGACCCGCAGTTCCGCGGCGGCGGGATCGGCGGGCGCATCCAGCTCGTGGCGCCCGACGGCGAGCTCCTGTGGGACTACCGCCTCGCGGACGAGTCCACGTGGCAGCACCACGACGTCGAGCCGCTCCCGAACGGCAACGTGCTCGTGATCGTGTGGGAGCGCATGTCGTCCGAGGAGGCCGTCCGCCTCGGCCGCGATCCCGACCAGGTCGGTGACGCCGGGCTCTGGACGGACGCGATCCTCGAGCTCCGGCCCGTCTACCCCGACTCCGCCGAGGTCGTCTGGAAGTGGCGCTCCCGCGATCCCCTCGTGCAGGACTTCGACGAGAAGCTGCAGAACCACGCCGAC
>CAYGPA010000423.1:0-5053 GCA_964351535.1 uncultured Planctomycetaceae bacterium | reverse complement strand
CGCCCGGGCCGCGCGTGCCGATGGCGCCCTCGGTGCGCTCGAGGTGCGTCCACATGCGGCGCAGGCGCGGGTACAGGTACTGGACCTGGGCCAGCTCGACCTGCAGGTGCGCCTGACGCGTCTGCGCGCGGCGCGCGAAGATGTCGAGGATGATCTCGGTGCGATCGAGGACGCGCGTGCCGACGATCTTCTCGAGGTTGCGCAGCTGACCCGGCGAGAGGTCGTTGTCGACGGCCACGGCGTCGGGCTTCTCGCGCTTGACGAGCTCGGCGACCTCCTCGGCCTTGCCCTTGCCCATCAGCGTCGAGGCGACCGCGCGCGCGGAGCGCTGGATCACGCCCTCCCCCACGACCTCGGCGCCGGCGGCCTCGAGCAGCCCGCGCAGCTCCGACAGCGGGCCGGCCTGCTCGACCGGCTGGTCGGGGAAGATCACGCCGCAGACCACCATGCGCTCGCGCGGCTGCGCGGTGGAGTGGGGTTCGCGGTGGCTCATGCGGTGGGTACGGAGCCGGCCACCGAGCCGGCGACCGAGTCGGCGACGGGGGGCCGCGTCGCCCGGACGCCGACGATGCGATCGCCCTCGCGGACGGGTGCGAGCGTCGAGTGGACGCGCCAGGCGTCCGAGAGCTCGGGGCAGTCGCTGCGGTAGTGCACGCCGCGCGACTCCTCGCGGGCGAGGGCGGACAACGCCGCGAGGTGGGCGACGGTCAGCATGTTCAGGAGCTCCCAGGAGCGCGGCTCGGGGCGCGCGAGCTCGCGTACGGCGCGGGTCCAGAACGTGATCTTCTGCAGCGCGTCCTCGAGCAGCGGGCGCTTGCGCGTGATGCCCATCTGGCGCCACATGAGCGACTTCAGCGAGTACGTCATGTCGACGATCGAGAGGCGCGCGTCGGCCGGCGGCTCGGAGCGCGTGGCGCGGCCGTCGTCGGGCAGGGCGGGGATGGCTCCCGCCTCCTCCGCGACGCGCTCGCCCGCCTGCTTGCCGAGGACCATGGCCTCCAGCAGCGAGTTCGAGCCCATGCGGTTGGCGCCGTGCAGGCCGGTGCTGGCGCACTCCCCCACGGCCCAGAGCCCCGGCACGTTGGTGCGGCCCTCGAGGTCGACCTCGATCCCGCCGACCTGGTAGTGCGCGCCCGGACGGACGGGAATCGGGTCCTTGGCGATGTCGATGCCGAAGTAGCTGCAGATGCGGCTGATGCCGGGGAACAGCTGGTGCGGGTCGCGGTCGAGCTCCGAGAGGTCGAGGTACACGCTCGTGTCGCCGGTCTTCACCATGCGGTCGAAGGCCGCGCGGCTGACGACGTCGCGCGGCGCGAGCTCGGCGTTCGGGTGGTAGTCCGGCATGAAGCGCGCGCCGGTCTTGTCGCGCAGGAGCCCGCCCGCGCCGCGCACGATCTCGCTGATCAGGACGCGCGCCGCACCCGCGATGTAGAGGCACGTCGGGTGGAACTGGACGAACTCGAGGTCGCGCACCGTGGCGCCCGCGCGGAACGCGAGGGCCAGGCCGTCGCCGGTCGCGATCTCGGGGTTGGTCGTCTCGCGGAACAGCTGTCCCGAGCCGCCGGTCGCCAGCACGACCTGCGAGGCGTTGAAGACGACGAGCTCGCCGCGCTCCGTGCGGCAGATCACGCCGACGGCGAGACCGTCGTCGTCGGTGATCAGGTCGATGCAGTGCGTCTGCTCGAAGCAGCCGATCTCCGGATGCTCGGCCACCGCGCGCGCGATGGGGCGCTGGATCTCGAGGCCCGTCGCCGCCCCGTGGGCGTGGACGATGCGCGGGTGCGAGTGGCCGCCCTCGCGCGAGAGGTCGAGCTGGCCCGAGGCGTCGAGATCGAACTTGCCGCCCAGCTCGATGATCGCGCGGATCACCTCCGGCCCGCCGCGGACGACGCGCTCGACGGCCGCCGGCTCGCACAGGCCGCAGCCGACGCGCAGCGTGTCCTGGATGTGGGACTCGAAGGAGTCGTCCTCGCGCAGCACCGCCGCCACGCCGCCCTGGGCGTAGAGCGTGTTGGCCTCGTCCAGCGAGGCCTTGGCGATCAGCGCGACCGAGCGCCCGCGTTCGGCGGCGGCGAGGGCCGCGAAGCCTCCGGCACCGCCCGCACCGACGACGACGACGTCGAAGCGGTACATGGGGAGCCGACGACCGCGTGCCGGCAGCAGGTAGCGGTCGAGCTCGATCTCTGAGATGGCGGGCAAGGATTCGCGCGCGTCCTCCCGCGCACTCGGGTGGACATTGTAGTCCGCGCAGGCTCGACAACCCCGCAGGCGACGCCCGGATTCCTACCAGGGTCGCGACGCTGGGCCGCAGGGGCTGCCCGCCGTACGCGGACCCGCGCGCGGCGGGGCACGGGAGTGCACCCTAACGGATGGCGAACTTTTTTCGGATTCAGGGGCACCTGGGGGCCCTGAGGGGGTTAGCTTAGGGGCCTGTTAGGGACGAACGGGTATCCCCATCCCACCCTCCGCCCCTGGCCGACCCCCTCGACCCCTCGACCCCCTCGAAACGACCGCAGACTCCTTCCCCTCCAGGGAGCATCCGTACCGGAGATTCATCATGATCCGCATTCGTGACCTCGCCCTCCAGGAAGCCGCGACAGCCCTCTTCTTCGCTGTACTCATCGGCCTGACCTTCGTCGTCTAGCCCGGACCCCGGAGCTCCCTTGACGCTTACGCCCCTCACCCGCCGCCAGAGAGACATCCTCGAATTCATTCGGGGGTACACGTCCGAACACGACCTCAGCCCCACGCTGGAGGAGATCGCGCAGCACTTCGGCGTGAACAAGGTGACCGTCTTCGGCCACGTCGGTGAAATGGAGCGCAAGGGCGTGCTGAAGCGCCGCGGCGCAAAGGGAGCCAGCCGCAGCATCCAGCTCCTGGGCGAGGACCAGGCAACTTCGGACCTCAGCGTTTCGATCCTGGGCTCGATCGCCGCCGGCGCGCCGATCGACGTCGTCGAGGAGCCGGAACCCTTCGAGCTCGCCAACCTCCTGCCGCCCGAGAAGGAGGTCTACGCCCTGCGCGTCCGCGGGCAGTCGATGATCGACGACGGCATCCACGATGGAGACCTCGTGCTCGTCGAGCGGCGGCAGACGGCCCGGGACGGCGAAATCGTGGTCGCCATCCTCCCCGACGAAGAGGCGACGCTGAAGCGCTTCTACCGCGAGAAGAACGGGTACCGACTCGAACCCGCGAACTCCACGATGGCGCCCATCTTCACGCCGCACGTCGAGATCCGCGGCGTCGTGATCAGCGTCATTCGGCGCTTCTGATTCCTTCGGCGCCGCCCGCCGGCGCGTCGAGTCCCGACGCGTTCTGGCCCGGAGCCCGTCGACACAGGACGAACGTCAGGTCGTCAGGCTTCGACGGCTGTCCGGGCGCTTCGACCTGCATCCGACTCCGAGCCCGCTCGAGCAGCCTGGCCGCGCCTCCGGCCAGCGGGCCGCAGCGCACGATCTCGAGGATCTCCTCGGTGCTCAGGTTGTCCGACAGGCCGTCGGACGCCACGACCAGCGTGTCCCGCGTCGCGAGCGAACACGGAGCTCCCATCTCGATCGAGAGGTCCGCGAAGCCGACGTAGTTCGAGACCAGGTGGCGATCGTCGTGCACCAGCGCGTCGGCGGGGTCGAGCAACCCCGCCTCGACCGCGTACCCCGTCGGCGAGTGCGCCACCGCGTTGAACTTGATCTTTCCGCGCTGGCCCGTCAGCAGGATCATCGAGTCCCCCACCTGCACCGGACGCATCCTGCCGTTCGTGAGAATGGCCGCCGAGACCGTGCTGCCCGCGCCCGACCCGAGCGCGAGAATGGACCGATGCGCGGCCTCGATCCCGTCGAGCACCGCATTCCGGATCGGGGTCCCCGCGAGCAGAGCGGCTCGCAGGCTCTTCACCAGCCCCTCGATCACCAGACGACTGGCGACGGTGCCGTCCTGATGCCCACCCATCCCGTCCGCCACGAAGACGACCAGGCCCTCCGGGACGGGCAGGACCGCAACGGAGTCCTGGTTCTCGTCCTTCTGCGGAGAGGGCGCCGAGAACAGCTGAACCTCCCATCCGTTGAACGTGCACCCCCAAGGCGCGCTCCGGTCCCCCCCGCAGAGAATCGCTCCCTCGGTTCCCATCGCAGCGTCGCTCATCGCTCCAGGATCGCTCCAGCCTTCACGCGACGAAAGTCCTGAAGCATGGGGACCGCCGAAGCGAACCTGCGCCCCTCGTCCACCGCGGTCGCCTTGCGTACGAGCCGGATGAGGCCGGGGCTCCAGTTGCGCTGGACCTTCGCGAGGGAGGGGTAGGGCCAGCGGAACGGCCACTCGGGGACCTTGCCGCCCATCAAGCGATACAGCACGAGCCCGGCCGAGAACACGTCGGAGCGCAGGGACGGCCGGCCCAGCGCTTGCTCCGGTGCCAGGTGCCCCACCGTCCCGGAGCCGGAGCCGCACAGGGTGCGCAGCATGACCCTCGCCAGGCCGAAGTCGGCCAGCCGCAGGCGACCGCCGGGGAACACGATGAGGTTCTCGGGCTTGACGTCCAGGTGCCCGATCTTGCGCTTGTGCGCGCACGCCAGGCCATCCAGGATCTGCTCCATGTAGGAGAGGCGCGTAGCGCGCGAGAGGCGCCGCCGCAGGCGCTCCTCGAGGTTCTCCGTGCCCATCGGGGTGATGATGACGAAGTGGCCCGCGACCATTCCGGCGGTCTTGATCTGCAGGATGTTCGGGTGGTCCAGCTGCGCGACCAGGCGCACCTCACGACGAAACGTATCCAGCGTGCTGGGATCCACGCGGCCCTGCAGCGGGATCTTCAACGCGACGCGGATCCCCTCGACCGTGTCGTACGCACGGTAGACCTCCGCGAATCCACCCGCCGCGAGGCGCGCTTCGATTCGGTACTGTCCGAAGAGCTGTCTTCTACGAAGCGTTCCAGCCATGCCGGCCGCCTCCAATACGAACGGCGACACTCGATTCAGGTTATGGACTCGAGGGCGGAATCCCAGATCTCAAAAAAAAAGCGCCTGCAGGTCGAACGACCTGCAGGCGCTGAATGAAGACCCGGCGA
>CAYGPA010000422.1:4089-5058 GCA_964351535.1 uncultured Planctomycetaceae bacterium | reverse complement strand
GGCGCCGAAGCTCCAGGTGCGCTGCGGACCGATCGCCGCCTCGAGCTCGGCGATCTGCTGCTCGTACTCGCCGCGCTTGTCGGGGGTCATGCCAGCGAGTGCCGCGCGAGTGCGCTCGATCAGGTCGAGCTCGTGCGCGTAGTCGCGTGCTCGAACGTCCTCGGTGTACGGTTCGGCGACGGCGCGCAGGCGCTCGAGCGCCGCCTCGTGCGAGGGGAGGCGCGCGAACAGGTCCGCGTAGCGCTCCTGCCACGACGTGAGGCGCGGGACGAGGTCGGGGTGAACGGGATAGAGCGCCTCGGCCTCGCGCCGCGCGTCGGCCAGGCGGCGGACGTCGGCCATGCGCTCGTACTCGGCCAGCGCGGCGGCCTTCGCCCGCGCCTCGCGCTCGGCGCGCTCCGCGTTGCGCTGCGCCTCGTCTGTTTTCTGGCTGAGCTGCCGGTTGCTGCCGACGAGCTCCAGGTTGGCCGTCGAGAGCGCGCGGTTCTTCCACAGCGTGACGCCGACCGCGGCGACGAGCAGCACGACGAGCGCGGCGCTGAGGCCCGCCACCACGGGGTTGCGCCGACCCCAGCGCGCGAGCTTCGCGAGGCGCCCGAGCGGACGCGCGGCCGTCGGCTCGCCGCGCCGCAGCCTCCCGACGTCGTCGGCCAGCGCCCGCGCGGACCCGTAGCGGCCGCCGACGTCCTTGCAGAGCGCCGTCTGGAGCACGGCCATCAGATCGGTCGAGATGCGCGGCGGGAGCGTGCGCGGATCGGCCGGCTCGTCGTGCAGCACCAGCGACGCCAGCACCACCGTGAAGAGCGGCACCATCGCGGTGAGGATGCCGGCCATGCCCGACGAGATGTAGAGCCCGCCCCAGGTGATGAGCACGTAGGGGATGACGATGTTGGTCAGTCCCACGATGCCCACGAACAGCCAGGTCCGTGGCAGGCGCGGCAGCCGTCCGCCCTGCCAGCGCATGACCAC
>CAYGPA010000422.1:0-4079 GCA_964351535.1 uncultured Planctomycetaceae bacterium | reverse complement strand
TGGGCCCCTTGAACGGGCGCTGACCCGTGCACGCCTCGTAGAGCGTGGCTCCCAGCGACCAGACGTCCGTCGCGCGTCCGACCGGCGTGCTCCCGTCGCCGAGCTGTTCGGGCGACATGTAGGCGGGCGTGCCGAGACTCGTCCCGGTGACGGTCAGCGCCGGCCCGCCCTCGTCGAGCAGCGCCACGCCGAAGTCCAGCACGACGGGCTCGCCGCCCGGCTGCACCATGATGTTGGCCGGCTTCACGTCGCGGTGCACGACTCCCGAAGCGTGTGCGGCATCCAGCGCGCTGGCGACCTTCTCGATCCATACGAGGATCTGCCCGACGTCCTCGGCCGTCGGGGGAACGCCGGGCCCGCGCTCCGCGGCGCGCAGCTCGAGCCACTGGGCCAGCGTCCGGCCCTCGACGTACTGCATCGCGATCCACGCGCACGCTTCCTCGGCTCCCGTCTCGTAGAGGGCGCAGACGTTCGGATGCTGGAGTCCGGCGGTCGCGCGCGCCTCGCGCTGGAAGCGCGGCGACAGGTCCTCGGTGCCCGGCGGGCGCTGGACGACCTTCAGCGCCACGCGCCGGTCGAGGCGCGGGTCCTCCGCGAGCCAGACCACGGCCTGGCCGCCGCGGCCGAGCTCGCGGATCAGCCGGTAGGGTCCGATGCGCCCCTCCTCGTCGGCACCCGCGGGCACCTGACCCGCGGCCTCGCGCGTCGCGCGCAGGTACTCGGCCGCCACGGACTCCTCGTGGCCCGGATAGAGCGCGAGGTAGTGGGCCAGGGGCCCCAGCTCGCCGTTCACGCGGTCGGTCGCGAGACGGACCAGGAGATCGATCACGACGTCGTCGGACGAACCGCTCACGGCGGAAGTCTACAAGCGCGATCCAGCGCGGGCGCTACCCTGGTGATCCCTGCAGCTCGCAGGGGTCCCGTTCGCCGTGGACCGGCCGGGCAACGTGTTCGACGTGGACCCCGCGACGGGGCAGACCTTGAATCCGCGTTCCGCGTCGACGCCGCGGACCCCGCGGGCTTCGGCGACTCCCTGAGCGACGGCGTGCGCTTCACGCTGGCTCCGTAGTCTCGACTCGCGAGCGTTCCGGGCCCGCTCCGCGCGGACGGGCGCGGCGCTCGCCGGCGGCGCCGCTCACGGACGGGGCTGGAGCCGCAGGCGCAGGACGCCCTCGCGCCACGGCGACTCGTCGAGCACCTCGAAGCCGTCGCGGAGCGCCGCGAGGCGGTCGCGCGTGTAGTGGGCCTCGCGCACGACCACGTGGAGTCGGCCGGCGATCGACCGGCGCTGCGCGGGATCGGCGACGTCCTCCCAGGTCAGGCACGAGGCCAGCAGGGCCGCGTCGTCGCGGAAGTAGTGGTCGAAGGCCAGCCGGGGCGTCGCGCCGGGCGTGCCGGTCACGCCCAGGATCGCGTCGCCCGGGCGCCACTGCGCGCGGATCTCCGCGCAGGCGGTGCGGAAGTCCTCGCGCTGGTTTCCCTGCCGGTGCAGGTACGTGAGACCGAGCGCACCCAGCAGGACTCCGGCGAGGCCGATCCCGCGCACCGCCGACCACGGGATCGAGGCCAGTCCGACCGCGATCGCGAGCGCGACGCCGGGAGACGCCGCCGTCAGGTAGCGCGGCGTGAAGTTGGGCGGCAGGAACAGCGTCAGCGCGGCCGCCGCCGCGACGGGGGCGACCCACGCCGCGGCCGCGAAGAGATCGGCTTCCTCTCGGCGCACCGCGGCGCGCACGAGGCTCGTGGCGAGTCCCAGGAGCAGCACGGCGGAGACCGCGTAGCCCACCGGAGCGAGCGCCGCCGGGACGACGTCGAGCTCGGTCAGGACCTGGCGCACCGGGAGCTCGATCAGGTCGCGCGGAGCGAGCCTGGCCTGGTAGCCCCAGTCCGACTGCATCTGACCCGGAACCATCCGCAGGATCCAGGGTGTCCACAGGAGCGCTCCGAGAGCCGCGGCGACGGTGTCGGCGGCGGCGCGGCGCGGCGGCGAGCGGTGGGCGAGGACCTGCGCGACGGCGACTCCGGCGGCGGTCGCGACGACGAGCACGCCCATGTAGTGCGTACCGACCGCGAGCGCGCAGCTCGCCACCAGCAGCGGAAGGCGCCGGCGCGCGGACTCGATCCGCACCGCACCCAGCACCAGCACTGCCGCGAGCTCCAGGAAGGCGTACATCCGGACCTCCTGCGCGATCCAGACGTGGAAGGGCGCCACGGCGAAGAGGGCCGTCGCCGCGAGGCCCGCGAGCGGGCGAAGCACCGAGCGCGCCACCCCCGCGAACAGCGCGAGCGCGATGCAGGAGACCACCGCCGGCAGCAGACGCAGCGTCGCGGCGTCGCTTCCGAACGCCTCGGACCAGGCGCGGAACGCGAGGAAGCTCAGCGGCGGGTGGCGGTCGAGCTCGAGCGCGCGCAGGACGTCGGAGCTCGAGGCGATCTGGATCGTGGCCAGCTCGTCGAACCACAGCGAGTGGACGTCGAGGCCCGTGAGCCGCAGCGCGCACCCCAGGATCACGACGGCGACCAGGGCGGACACCGTGGCTGCGCCGTGCTCTTCGGGCTTCGGGGTTCGGGTGCTGGACACGATCGGACTCACGACCGGCGGGACTCCGGGGGCGGGGGTCGGGTATCGGGATCGGGGGTCGGGGCCCGGCGGTCGGGCGGCCGGGGATCCGGGGCGGGGAACCGCACTGGCCCTCCATATAGAAAGTCGGCGCTGGCCGGGAGAGTCGGTTCCCGCCCGCGGACCCGCGCGGGGACTCCGGGGCCGCGTCCTCCGGCCGGAGGCTCGAGAGGTGGTCCCCTGGGACTGCCTGGGTTGCGTGTGGGAATCGGGGGCCACGGCGATTGCAAGCTCTTGTTGGGAAGGGGCTTAGATGGCTGGGTGGGCTGCCGAGGCCCGCGGGTCGGAAGACCGCCGGGCCGACCCCCCGGCTCGAGCCCCCTCGCGAGGCTCGGGGACCCGCTGCGCGGGTGCGCTCCCGCCTCGGACGCGCGCGGATTCCACACGAAACCCAGACAGTTCGGGAAATACCGGGTATGCATACCCGGTAGTCGCGCTGGAGGCCCCCCATGTCCGTACGCAACAGCCTGCTCGCCCTCCTCGCGGAGCACCCCGCCCACGGCTACGCGCTGAAGTCGAGCTTCGAGAAGTCCACGGCCGGCACCTGGCCGCTCAACGTCGGGCAGGTCTACACGACGCTCGGGCGGCTCGAGCGCGACGGGCTCGTCGAGACCGAGGGCGTCGACGACACCCGCCAGACGTGGCGCATCACGAAGAGCGGCCGCGCGGCCCTGGAGCAGTGGTACGCCTCGCCCGTGGCCGACGATCCGCCGACGCGCGACGAGCTCGCGATCAAGGTGCTGCTCGCTGTGGCCGCCGACGACGTCGACGTGAGCGGGATCCTGCAGGGCCAGCGCGCCGCGACGATGGAGCGTCTGCAGGAGCTCACGCGGCACAAGCGCAAGGCCGACCCCGAGCGCGAGCTGCCGTGGATCCTCCTCTTGGACGCGCTGATCCTGAAGGCGGAGGCGGAGATCCGCTGGCTCGACCTCTGCGAGGAGCGCCTGCGGCAGAGGGCCGAGGGGTGAGCGACGCACGCGGCGAGGACGGCGCGCCGATCCTGCGCTTCGACGGCACGTGCCGGGTGTACGGCGAGGGCCACCAGGCCGTGCGCGCGCTGGGACCCGTCGACGTCGACGTGCTCGCGGGCGAGTTCGTGGCGATCATGGGACCGTCGGGGTCGGGCAAGTCGACGCTGCTGTCGCTCGCGGGCGCGCTCGACCGGCCGACGCAGGGGCGCGTGCTCGTGCGCGGCGACGACCTGGCCCGGATGCGCGCGCGCGAGCTCGCCGAGCTGCGCCGCCGCGTCGTCGGGTTCGTGTTCCAGGACTTCAACCTGCTGCCGGGGCTCACCGCGCTCGAGAACGTGGCCTTGCCGCTCGAGCTGGACGGCGTGCGCCTCGGCGAGGCGCGCGACGAAGCGCGCGCGGCGCTCGACAGCGTGAAGCTCGCGAATTTCGCCGAGCGCTTCCCCGACGACCTCTCGGGCGGCGAGCGCCAGCGCGTGGCGATCGCGCGC
>CAYGPA010000421.1:0-5095 GCA_964351535.1 uncultured Planctomycetaceae bacterium | reverse complement strand
GGATCCGTCGCCCTCCAGCCGCGCTTGACGACCTCTGGCAGACGCACGCAGTAGGGTCGCAGCCCGGCCAGGGGGTCGCCTCGGGAGTCCGCGACCGTGAGCTCCACGGTGTAGCGTCGAACCACGAGCGCGATCGCAGCCGTATCGGTCGCGTACCTCGTCCTGGGTAGATCGAATCGCAGCGCGTCGCGTTCGGGGCGCGCGTCCTGGACGAAATAGGATCCCGGGCGCAGCCCGCGGAACTCGAAGCGTCCGTCCGCGTCGGTCGTCGTGCTGCAGGAAGCGAGCCCGCCACCGCTCAGCTCGCGAGGCGGTCCGCGCTTGATCGCCAGGTCGCCTGGCGCCTCCTGCTCGTTCAGCCAGTCCACGGAGTAGGCGGTGAGTTCCACACCGGGAAGGCGACGTCCCACGGGATCGGTCAGCGTGCCGTGGAGGGTCCCCGATCCCTCGAGGACGACGTCGAAGACTTCGTTCTCGCGAGATGGGTCCAGGGACACGCGCAGCACGCCCGCACCGTGTCCCGCTGCCCGGGCCAAGAGGTAGGCCTCGGTCGGCGCCCTGACCGAGAGTTCGAACTCCCCGGTTCCCGGTCTGCGCCGCACGCCCGGTCGCGCCCGATAGTCGGTCCAGAAGAACCCGAGCCGCCCCCAGGAGGGGGTCGGGGTCTCATAGGGATCGAGCTCGATGCTGTCGGCGAGGACCTCGCGCCCCTCCACGTCGACGATGCGTAGCAGAGCCGTTGCTCCCTGGCGCGGCTTCAAGTTCAGAGCCACCTCAGCACTGCCAGAGTCCACGTGCTTCGTGGTCGCGATCCGCTGGTAGCCCGAGTTCTGGACCCAGCCGACCAGGAGCAAGTCGTCGCCAACGGGGCGCGGGAGCTCCAACTGGAAGGCCCCCTGCTCGTCGGAACGGACCTCCGCGCGGTGCAGCACCTCGCGGGATCGGCGCAGTTCGACGACCACCCCGAGAGAGACCGGAACGGGTTGGCGTCGATCCAGCAGCTGACCTTGCACGCTGAGCGGCGCATGGAAAGAGCTTGCCGGAAGACCCGGCCCGGCTTCTGCCTCCTTGCGCTGGGCGGTGGGCGAGCAGAGGAGAACCGCAGACACCATGAGCACTTGGATCGTCATTGCCACCTCGCAGTGTCCTCTCTAGACGTCGAAGTCGCGCGGGTCACGCCCTCGGTCGCGGGCGGGCCGGCAGGTACTGCTTCGGCCAGGGGTGTTCGGGGACGTCGTAGGTCACCGCGGCCTGGTTCGTCAGGTAGGGGTCGAGGAGGTGCGGGCGGGCCAGGGCGCAGAGGTCGGCGCGGCCGGCGGCGAGGATGGTGTTGGCGTGGTCGGGGCCCTGGATGGCGCCGACGGCCATGACGCGGATCTCGACCTCGGCGCGGATGCGTTCGGCGAAGGGGACCTGGTACATGCGGCCGTAGACGGGCTCGGAGCGCGGGGTGTTGCCGGCCGTGGAGACGTCGATCGCGTCGCAGCCGCGCTGCTTCAGCTCCTGCGACAGGCGGATCGAGTCCTCGATCGTCGTGCCGTCCCCGTCGAGCCAGTCGGTGGCGGAGATGCGCACGAAGATCGGCTTCTGCTCGGGCCAGACGGCGCGCACGGCCTCGAAGACCTCGAGCGGGAAGCGCATGCGGCGCTCGAGGTCGCCGCCGTACTCGTCGTCGCGGTGGTTGGCGGCGGGCGACAGGAAGCTCGAGAGCAGGTAGCCGTGGGCCATGTGCAGCTCGACGCAGTCGAAGCCCGCGCGCTCGGCGCGCTGGGCGCCGGCGACGAAGTCTTCGCGCACCTTGTCCATGTCGGCGCGCGTCATCGCGCGCGGCACGTGCCAGCCCTCGTCGAAGGGCTCGGCCGACGGGCCCAGGGTCTGCCAGGCGGTCGCGCCCTTCAGCGGGTCGTCGCCCTCCCAGGGCAGGTTGCACGAGGCCTTGCGGCCGGCGTGCGCGAGCTGCATGCCGATCTTCGCCGAGGAGCGGTCGTGGACGAAGTCGACCACGCGCTTCCAGGCCGCCTCGCAGGCGTCGTCGTAGATCCCGGCGCACCCGAGCGTGATGCGGCCCTCGGGCGAGACGTCGGTCATCTCCGTGAACACGAGCCCCGCGCCGCCGACCGCGCGGCCGCCGAGGTGCACGAGGTGCCAGTCGTTCACCACGCCGTCGACGGCCGAGTACTGGCACATGGGCGAGACGACCATGCGGTTGCCGAGCTCCATGTCGCGCAGGCGCAGCGGCGCGAACAAGGGCGGCGGGACGCTGCCGTCGGGGCGCGCGGGCACGCCCTCGAGCTCGGCGAAGCACTGCCCGGCCCGCTCGACGAGCTCGGGGTCGCGCGCCGCGAGGTTGTCCCACGTGATGCGCTTCGAGCGCGTCATGAGGTTGAACGAGAACTGCACCGGCGGCTGTCCGAGGTAGCGGGCGGAGTTCTCGAACCACTCGCGGCTCGTGAGCGCCGCCTTCTGCAGCTTCAGCGTGTCGACGTAGCGCTCGTCCTCGTAGGCGGCGAGCACCGCCGGCACGTCGTCGGTCCCGTGCCGCTCGAAGGCCGAGGCCAGGGCGATAGCGTCCTCCATCGCGAGCTTGGTGCCCGAGCCGATCGAGAAGTGCGCCGTGTGGGCGCTGTCCCCCATCAGGACCAGGTTCCCGCGGTGCCACGTCTTGCAGCGGATGGTCGGGAACGTGCGCCAGATCGAGCGGTTCGTCAAGAGCTTGTGGCCGTCGAGGTGGTCGGCGAAGAGCTCCTCGCAGTAGGCCGCGGTCTGCTCCTCGGTCGCGTCCTCGAGCCCCGCGCGGCGCCACACGTCCTCGTGGCACTCGACGATCCACGTCGACAGCGGCTTCAGGCCGACCTGGAACGGGTAGGCGTGGACCTGGAACAGGCCGTGCTCGTTCTCGCGGAACACGAACGTGAAGGCCTCGAGCGGCAGCGTCGTCCCGAGCCACGTGAACTTGCACTTGCCCCAGTGGATCGAGGGCTCGAAGTGCTCCGCGTACTGCTCGCGCAGCGCGCTGTTCAGCCCGTCGGCGGCCAGCACGAGGTCGTAGCCCGCGAGCTCCGCGTCGCTCGCGACCTCGTGCTGGAACGCCAGCTCGACGCCCAGGGCCCGGCAGCGGTCCTGGAAGATCTCGAGCAGCTTCTTGCGCGCGAGCCCGCTGAAGCCGTGGCCCGTCGAGCGCACGCACGTGTCGGCGTAGTACGTCTCGATGTCGGTCCAGTAGGCGAAGTTGCGCCGGATCTCGGCGTAGGACTCGGGGTCGGCGTCGGCGAAGGCCCCGAGCGTCTCGTCGGAGAACACCACGCCCCATCCGAACGTGTCGTCGGCCCGGTTGCGCTCGAACACCGTGATCCGGGCCTGCGGCCGCAGCTGCTTCATCAGGATGGCGAAGTACAGGCCCGCGGGACCGCCACCGACGCATGCGATTCTCATACCCCGATCTTACCGGTCGGGGCGTCCGCGATCTGCGCTGTCCGCTCCGGTGAAAAAACGCGGCAGAGCGTCGAAGGATCCGCCGGCTCGTGTACACAGCTGCTCATGTTCCGCGCCCGTCACCGTCCGGGCGCACGACCCACCCCGAGGACCCCGATGAAGCTCCGTACCGCCGTCGCGGCCACCGCCGCGCTCGCTCTCACCTCCGTCCTGGGCGCCGCCGCCCTGCGCTCCACCGCCCCGCAGATGGGCGACCTCGCCACCGAGCACCACGCGCTCCTGAAGCGCTTCGTCGGGGACTGGACGTTCGAGCTCGAGATGCCCGACATGGGCATGGGCAAGATGGTGCTCACCGGCGAGGAGACCCAGGTCATGGTCGGCGACCTGTGGGTGCGCAGCGTGGTGAAGAGCGAGGTCATGGGCATGCCGTTCGAGGGCAGCGGGGTCATGGGCTACGACCCCGGGAAGAAGCAGTTCGTCGGCTACTGGTTCGACAGCTTCAACGCGACGTGCGACGTGACCCAAGGCGAGTGGCACGAGGACGAGGCGCAGCTCGTCATGAAGTCCGTCGAGAAGCCCGACATGATGGGAAAGGCGGGGGTCCAGACCGCCGTGATCTCGTTTCCCGACGACGACACGATGACCATCGTGAACACGTGGACGTACGGAGACGGCTCCGAGAAGCCGGGCATGGCGTTCACGTACGAGCGCAAGCCGTAGCGCGCCGCTCCGAACGCGAGGACGCCGGAACCGGTCGAGACCGGCTCCGGCGTCCTGCGCATGCGGGCCGCGGCCCGCCCGTTCCCGAGCCGGTCAGGTGCCGGCCGGGACCTCCTCGCCCAGGTGCAGCGCGCGCGTCGAGCGCAGCTCGCGCGCGAGCGCCAGGAACTCCTCGAACGGCATCACGTGCTGTTCGCGCGTGCCGCGGCGCCGCACGGCGACGGTGCCGTCCTCGATCTCCTGGGCGCCGGCGATCAGCATGAACGGCACCTGGCCGTGCTGGGCCTCCTTGATCTTCTTGTTCATGTGACCGGGCTGGTCCATGCAGTCCACGCGGAAGAGCTCTTCCCCGAGGCGTTCCGCAAGTCCGCGGCAGTAGTCGGCGTGCTCCTCGCGGATCGGGATCGTCGCCACCTGCACCGGCGCGAGCCAGAACGGGAACTTGCCGCCGTAGTGCTCGATCAGGATGCCCGCGAAGCGCTCGTACGAGCCCAGGATCGCGCGGTGCACCATGATCGGACGCTTCAGCACGCCGTCCTTGTCCGCGAAGGTCAGCTCGAAGCGCTCGGGCAGGTTGAAGTCGCACTGCACCGTGGACGTCTGCCACTCGCGCCCCAGGGCGTCGCGCATCTTGAAGTCGATCTTCGGCCCGTAGAAGGCGCCGCCGCCCTCGTCGAGCTCGAGCTCCATGCCCGCGCGCCGCGCGGCGCCGCGCAGCGCCTCGGTGGCGCGCTCCCAGAACTCGTCGGAGCCGATCGTCTTGTCGGCCGGCCGCGTCGCCAGGAACGCCGTGTACTCGAATCCGAAGGTCGTCAGGATGCGGTGCACGAGCTTCAGCACGCCCGCGAGCTCTTCCTCGAGCTGCTCGGCCGTGCAGAAGATGTGGCTGTCGTCCTGCGTGAAGCCGCGCACGCGCAGCATCCCGTGCAGCACGCCGGAGCGC
>CAYGPA010000420.1:0-5112 GCA_964351535.1 uncultured Planctomycetaceae bacterium | reverse complement strand
TGCGCGACCCGGCGCTGCTCGTCGGCAGCTGCGACCGCCCGAACCTCACGTACCGTTTCCTGCCGCGCGGCGACCTGCACGCCCAGGTGCTGCAGGTCGTGCGCAGGCACCCGGGAGAGGCCGGCATCGTGTACTGCATCCGGCGCAAGGACGTCGAGAAGCTCGCGCAGGAGCTCGCGGCCGACGGCATCCGCGCCCTGCCCTACCACGCCGGGCTCGACGCCCGCGTGCGCTCCAGGAACCAGGAGCGCTTCCTGTCCGAGGACGTCGACGTGGTCGTCGCCACGGTCGCGTTCGGCATGGGCATCGACCGCACCGACGTGCGCTACGTGGTCCACGCGGCGCTGCCCAAGGGGCTCGAGCAGTACAGCCAGGAGACCGGACGCGCCGGCCGCGACGGCCTGCCGGCGGAGTGCGTGCTGCTCGCGTCGGGCGCGGACTACCACACGTGGAAGACGCTGATGGAGCGCAACGCGGCGGAAGCCTCCGGTGGAGCCGGTGGGAACCACGCCTCCTCCGACGAGCTCGACGGCCAGCTCGCGCGCCTCGGCGAGATGATGGGCTTCGCGACGGGCGCGGTCTGCCGGCACAAGGTGCTCGTCGAGCACTTCGGCCAGCGCCTGCCGGAGGACCGCACGCCGGGCCAGAAGGGCTGCGGCGCCTGCGACGTGTGCCTGGGCGAGCTGAAGACGCTGCCCGACGGCGACACGCTCGCGCGCGCCGTCCTGCGCGGGGTCCTCGACTGCGAGGAGCGCTACGGCGCGCTGCACGTCGCCGACGTGCTGCGCGGCGCCGACACCGAGCGCATCCGGCGCGCGGGGCACGCGGCCCTCGAGAGCCACGGCGCGCTCCCCGGCCGCACCGCGCGCGAGGTGCGCGGCTGGATCGACCAGCTGCTGGGCCTCGGCCTGCTCGCGACGGCCAGCGGGCAGTACCCGACGCTCTTCCTCCCGGAGCCCGGCCGCCGCGCGCTGGAGGACGACACGCCCCTCGTGCTGCTCGAGACGCCGCAGCCCGTCCGCTCGAGCTCGCGCCGCGCGGCGCCGGCCGCCGTCGCCGCCGAGGAAGGCGCGCCGCCCATCGACGAGGCCCTGTTCGAGCACCTGCGCTCCGTGCGCCGCAAGCTCGCGCGCGAACGCAGCGTCCCCCCGTACCTCGTCTTCAGCGACCGCACGCTGGCGCTGATGGCCGCCCACCGGCCGACCACGCCCGAGGAATTCCGCGCGCTGAAGGGCGTCGGCGACAAGAAGGCCACCGACCTCGGCCCGATCTTCCTCGAGGCCCTGGCGGAGTACGCCGGCCGCTCCGGAGCGACCGGCGCCTCCGACTCGACTAGCGCAGAGTGACGCGCCGCGGCCGTCCGGTGTGCGTCTGCGCGCCGGTCGCGCTCGGCCCGGTCCAGGTCGCCGTCGCCATCACCTCGGGTGGCGACATCCCCGTCGCGAGCCAGCCGTTCAGCAGGTCGTCTCCGATCGAGCCCAGGAAGGAACTCTGGCCGTCGTTCGCGAGGTACAGGAACTGGATGAACTCCCAGCTCGTCGACTGATAGAGCAGCTCGATGTCCGCCGACGCCGCGCCGGGCGGCGGGCTCAGCACGAACTCGTCCCAGTGCTCGTACACGCCCCCGGGTCCCGGGTCGCCGTACTGCGTCGCCGGGATCGGCAGCACGCTGCGCGCGAGGGCGCCGTCGTAGGGCATGCCGTAGGGCGGGATGCGCGTGTCGGAGACCGTCACGTCGTTCAGCACGAAGTGGAGCGTGGGCCAGAGGCTACCCGGGGGCGACGCGGCGACCTGCCCCAGGGTCCCCGTCGGAGCCTCGGTGACGCGGTCGTACGCGATCGG
This sequence comes from uncultured Planctomycetaceae bacterium, assembly GCA_964351535.1. Lineage (GTDB taxonomy): Bacteria > Planctomycetota > UBA1135 > UBA1135 > JAUIDW01. Next base: position 3,270 of record CAYGPA010000420.1, on the reverse strand, counting down.
CAGATTCGCGGGGGCTCCGAGCGTCAGGAGCTTCGCGGCCCACGCCTGCGAGATGCCCGGCAGCACCTCGTACACGCGCGTGAACGGATCGTGCAGGTCGAGCAACGTCTCGACGACCGCGCTCTGCCCCTGGATCGCGACCTGCAGCGGCCCGTACTCGCCGTCGACGCGCAGGACGCTGCCCTGGCCGTCGCGCCAGGTCGTGCGCAGCCACATGCGCCGACCCTCCGGGTACCCGCTGATCAGCTTGTGCCCGGTCAGGTTGACAACGCGCAGGACGTTGCCCTGCACGTCGAGGCTGGCGGCGGACTGCAGCATGGCGCGCGCCCGCGGGGCGCCTGCCTGCAGGTTGGCCAGCTCGGCCGCGCTCAATCCCCCGCCCAGGGGAAGCTGTCCCTTCGCATCCATGTGGGCGATCAGGCTCGGCATCCACGAGCTGCCGCCGGAGAGGTCGTGCAGCGGCAGGTCGCTTCGAACGGGCACGTTCGGCTGCTTGGCGCCCTTGCCCGTCACGGGCGGCGGGTGGCAGGTCTGGCACGTGAAGGTGCGCGGCGTCCCGTCGACGTAGTCGCCGCTCGGAACGGCGGCGATGGCCGCGAGGTACGCGTCCTCGATGGCACCGTCGCGCAACTCCTCCGGCAACGTCGCGTACTGCCCCACGCGCGTCTGCGTGAGCGCCGAGAGAACGTGCTCGCTGTAGGTTCGCTCGATGGTCCCGTACTGGTGCGGGAAGTTGTTGAAGGCCGCCTTGCCGTCCACGGGCGTGCCCGGAACGCCGCTGTAGGTACCCGGCGCGAGCGGCAGCATGGCCCCGTTGCCGGGCGCGAGGTCCCCGACGACCGGGTTCGACACGTCGTGGCACGTACCGCAGAGCTCCGAGGAGCGGTGGAAGTTCGAGGCGAGTGAACCGTGCGGCGAGGGTGCATCGGAGTAAGGTCCGAGGCGCTCGCCGTTCGGCCACAACACGAACATCGCGCTGCCCAGGTACGCCTCGGGCGGCGTCCCCTCGTCATGCGCGAGGAACGGCGGGAGCTGCACGCCGAGGTGCTCGGAGGTGTCGGGGTCGGTCAGCGCGTGGCACAGGTGACAGGAGACCCCCGACGCGCCCGAGTCGAGCATCGCGGAGCCGTCGGTCGGGGTGGAGCGACCCGCGACCCACTGCTCCGGGATGTGACACCGCAGGCAGAGGTCCCCGCTGCCGTCGAAGGTCTGCTCGGCGATCGCCACCGTGGCCCAGAACAGCGGGTCCCGAGCGGCGTGGGACATCATGCTGCCCTCCCACAGCGTGTTCGGCTCGACCGCCGCGTCGTACCCCCCGTGGCAGTTCACGCAGTTCGAAGGCGAGATCAGCGAGCCCTCCAGCGGCTGCGTCCCGGGAAGCTGGACGTCGGTGGGAACGGACGTGGCCTGGAAGGCCGCGGCGGAGAGGGAGAGCCCGGCGAGCAGGGCCAGACACACCGTGGGGGTGGCAGCGCAACGCAGTCTCATGACGCACCTCGGGGTCGAAAAGGACGGACCCTGAAGATGGGAAAGGAGGCGCTCTCTCCACAGTGGCCGAGGTCCGCACGAGGACCGCAACCTTGGCCCATGGCGCTCGAGCCCGCGTGGGTTCCGCACGCCCGTGGATCCGCTAAGATGCGCCGGATGCGGATGCTGCGTTTGAAGGTCAACGGCGACGAGCTCGAGGTCGGGGCGCCGGACCACTGGAGTCTCCTGGAGGTGCTGCGCTATCGGCTCGGTTTGATCGGGTCGAAGCAGGGGTGCGACAAGGGGGACTGCGGGGCCTGCACGGTGCTGCTCGACGGCGAGCCGGTGATCTCGTGCCTCGTGCTGGCGGCGCTGGCGGAGGGCCGCGAGGTCACGACCATCGAGGGGCTCATGCCGGCGCACGTCGCGGCCGGCGGGCAGGGCGCGGATCCGGTGCAGGACGCCTTCGACCGCTGCGGCGCGCTGCAGTGCGGGTTCTGCCAGCCGGGCATGATGCTTTCGGCGCGCGCGCTGCTGAACCGCACGCCGTTCCCGACGCGCGAGGAGATCCAGGAGGCGCTCGGCGGGAACCTGTGCCGCTGCACGGGGTACACGCAGATCTTCCAGGCCGTCGAGCGCGTCGCGGCCGAGGCCGCGGGCATCGAGCCGGCGGAGGCGGCGTGGTCGGTCCACCGCGCCGCGGGACAGGCTCCGTCGCCGCACGCCCCGAACCACCCCGGCGCGCGCGACGCGACCAACGGACGCGGAGGCCAAGCCTGATGGCCGCGCGCGACAACCACGGGACCGGCGCGCCCTGGGACGAAGAGTTCCGCGTCGTCGGGCAGCCGCACCGCAAGGTCGACGGGCTCGCGAAGGCCACGGGTCAGGCGCTCTACGCCGACGACATCCAGCTGCCGGGCATGCTGCACGCCAAGATCCTGCGCAGCCCGCACGCGCACGCGAGGATCGTCTCGATCGACACGTCGGCGGCGCTCGCGATGCCCGGCGTGCGCGCGGTGATCACCGGGGCCGAGATGCCGATCCGCTACGGCGTGATCCCGTGGACGCCCGACGAGAACGCGCTGGCGGTCGACAAGGTGCGCTTCATCGGCGACGAGGTCGCCGCCGTCGCGGCGATCGACGAGGATTCGGCCAACGCCGCGCTGGACGCGATCCACGTCGAGTACGAGCCGCTTCACGCCTTCCTCGACCCCCACGAGGCGCTGGCGACGCCCGAGCCGCAGATCCACGCCGACATCCGCGGCAAGGCCGTGCGCGGCAACGTCTCGAAGCACGTCGACCTCGAGTTCGGCGACGTCGACGCGGCGCTCAAGGGCGCCGACGTCGTGCTCGAGAACGACTACTCCTTCCACGGCAGCACGCACGCCCCCATCGAGCCCCACTGCGCCGTCGCGCAGTACTCGGCCGAGGGCCTCCTGACCGTGTGGTCCTCGACGCAGATCACGCACTACGTCCACCGCGCGCTGTCGCAGGTGCTCGAGCTCGCGCCCGAGCGCATCCGTGTCGTGCAGCCGTGCCTCGGCGGCGCCTTCGGCGGCAAGTCCGACCCGTTCGCGCTCGAGTTCTGCGTCGCCAAGCTCGCGATGAAGACCGGGCGTCCGGTCAAGATGCTGTGGACGCGCGAGGAGGTCTTCTACGCGCACCGCGGCCGGCACCCGATGCAGATGCACTACCGCTGCGGCGCGAAGTCCAACGGGCGCATCACGGGCGTCGACGCCAAGATCCTGATCGACGGCGGCTCGTACAGCTCCTTCGGACTCGTCACGACGTACTACTCCGGTC
>CAYGPA010000419.1:2997-5118 GCA_964351535.1 uncultured Planctomycetaceae bacterium | reverse complement strand
TGTTGACCTTCTTCATCCACTCGACGCCGGCCAGGACCAGGCCGCCGCGCGGCCCGCGCAGGGTCTTGTGCGTGGTCATCGTGACGACCGCTGCGTGCGGAACGGGGCTGGCGTGCACGCCGCCCGCCACCAGGCCGGCGATGTGGGCCATGTCGACCATCAGGTGCGCGTCGACCTCGGCCGCGATCGAGGCGAAGGCCTCGAAGTCGATCGGGCGCGAGTAGGCCGAGGCCCCGGCCATGAGCACCTGGGGCCGGACCTGCTTCGCCTGGTCGCGGATCGCGTCCATGTCCAGCCGCTCGGTCTCGCGGTCGAGCCCGTAGGAGTGGAACTCGTAGAACACGCCCGAGAAGTTCTTCGGGTGCCCGTGGGAGAGGTGCCCGCCGTGGTCCAGGGACATCGCCAGCACCTTGTCGCCCGGCTTGCAGAGCGCCATCAGGGCCGCCACGTTGGCCTGCGTGCCGCTGTGCGCCTGGACGTTGGCGCGCGGGGAGTCGAAGAGCTCCTTGGCGCGGTCGCGGGCCAGGTTCTCGGTCTCGTCCACGACTTCGCACCCGCCGTAGTAGCGCCTTCCGGGGTAGCCCTCGGCATACTTGTTGGTGAGGACCGTCCCCATGGCCGCCATCACCTCCCGCGACGTGTGGTTCTCGGAGGCGATGAGCTCGAGCTGGGACTCCTGGCGTTCCAGCTCGCGGTCGACGGTGGCCCAGACGGCCGTATCGGTGCGCACTTCGGACATGCAGACGCTCCTTTGGATTCGGGTGGCCGGAACCGCTCCGGTCAGACCCGCGCGTGCGAATTCGCGCCATTGTCGGCATCGAACGCTCGAGATCAATCCGCGACGCCCGTAGACCTCCCCCATGCCGCCTCCCACGAAACACCCCCGACGGCCGCGCCCGGCTCTGGCCGCTTCTCTGCCCCTGCTCCTCCTGCCCGTGCTCCTCCAGCTCGGGGGCCTGGCCGGCTGCGGAGGGTCGGACGAGACGACTTCGACACCGGACGCCGAGCAGGCGGCCGCCGCGGGAACCGTCAATCCCTTCGCCATCCCGTCGGACACTCGCGGTCTGCGCATCGCGAACCCGCGGGATCCCGAGCGCGCCTACAACTTCGACCTCGGGCGCGTTCCCTACGGCAGCGTGCAGCGGATCGACATCGAGCTCGAGAACGTCGAGGACCAGCCCGTCACGATCCGCGCCGTGAAGCCCGGATGCGGCTGCACCGTGCCGTCGGTGCAGTACACCGACGAGGACGGGAAGGTCACGCTCGGCGACACCCGCCGCAACGGGGACATCCTGACCGTGCCGCCCGGCCGCCACGCCGACCTGACGCTCGAGATCGACACGCGCAACGTCGACAAGAAGAACCAGAGCAAGCGCGTGCTGGTGCGCATCACGTCGGAGGTGCCCGACTCGACGGAGGTCTTCTACCTGACGCTCGAGGTCCACCTGATCGTCGACCTGCCGTTCGCGTCGATTCCCGGGCGGCTGGACATGAAGCGCGTGCCCACGAGCGGCGGCGGCGTCGCGCTGGTCGAGATCACGCGGACGAATTACGACGGCCTCAGCCTCGGCGAGATCGTCCACGCGCCGGACAACGTGCTCTGCGACCTGCGCAACGAGCAGCGCTTCGGACACGACGTCTGGACCCTGACCGCGCGGCTGATCCCGCCGATCGAGCGCGGCCTGTTCCAGGACAAGGTCGTGCTGCAGGTCCTCGACGAGAGCGGCGAGGTCACCGACCGCACCCTCGAGGTCCCCATCCAGGCGCTCGTCATCCCCGACGTCGACGTGGTGCCGAGCCAGCTCGTCGTCCCGCGGCGCCCGCTCGCGCGCAACCCGACGGCCACGTCGGAGCTCGCCACGCTGCTGCCGGGCCACCGCCTGCGCGTGGTCTCGGCGCACCTCGAGGGCACCGCCGCGGAGCACCTGCGGCTGACCGTCGAGCCGGCCGCGGACGACGGCACCGGCGGCTCGACCCGCTGGATCCTGAAGCTCGCGCCGCTCGCGTCCCTGGACGTCCCGCAGTTCGAGGGCGAGGCCGTGCTCGAGCTCGACGACCCGCAGTTCCCCGAGATCCGCGTCCCGTACTCCGGCGCCGTGGTCCTCGACTGAATCCCGCGCG
>CAYGPA010000419.1:0-2897 GCA_964351535.1 uncultured Planctomycetaceae bacterium | reverse complement strand
CGGCGAGCGCGCGCTGCCCAACGTGATCCTGATCTCGCTGGACACCGTCCGCGCCGACACGCTGACCTTCCAGGACGCCGCGACCGCGCCGCACCTCACGGACCTGGCGCGCCGCGGGACGATCTTCAGCGAGGCCGTGTCCGGCTCGAGCTGGACGCTGCCGGCGCACGCACAGATGTTCACGGGCTGCCCGCCGACGCTGCACGGCGTCGAGCACGACGACGTCACGCTCGACCCGCGGATGCCGACGCTGCCCGAGCTCCTGCGGGACGAGGGCTACGCCACCGCGGGGTTCTTCACGGGCTGGTACCTCGCGGGCCAGTACGGCTTCGGCCGCGGCTTCGACGTCTACCGCAACGCCATGACCGACGGCGCGGCGCTCGAGGAGGCCTTCGCCGAGGCGCTGGAGGGCGGCCGCACGTTCCAGTCCGCCACCGCCGACCGCGAGCGCGCCAGCCACGCGGACGTGACCTCGCGCAACGTGGTCGACGCCGTCGCCGCGGAGCTGGACCGCCTGGCCGCGACGGACCCGGATCGCCCGCTCTTCCTCTTCACGCACTTCTTCGACCCGCACTTCGACTACGTCCCGCCGCCGCCCTACGACACGCAGTTCGACCCCGACTACCAGGGCTCGATCGACGGCCGCGAGTTCTGGTTCAACGAGCGCATCTACGACGAGACGAAGACCCCGCCGCGGCAGGTCTCCGACCGCGACCTGGAGCATCTCGTGGCCCTCTACCGCGGCGAGCTGGCCTGGACCGACAGCGCCGTCGGCGACCTGCTGGAGCTGCTCGAGCAGCGCGGGCTGCTCGAGAACTCGATCGTCGTCGTCACCTCCGACCACGGCGAGGAGTTCTTCGAGCACGGCGGCCGCGGTCACCGGCAGAACCTGTTCGAGGAGCTCGTGCGCGTGCCGCTGCTCGTCGTCCCGCCCAGCGCAGCCCACGCCGACCCGGCGTCGTATTCCGACGCGCCCGTCTCCCTGAGCGACGTCGCGCCGACGATCCTGGACCTCGCCGGTCTCGAGACGCCGGACACGATGTTCGGCCAGAGCCTGACGCCCGCGCTCTCCGGCGACCCGATCGAGCAGCACCCCAAGGTCTCGAGCCTGTACCGCTACGAGGTCGTCTCCGGCGGCGGCTACCGCCACTTCCTGCTGCACCTCGCGCGCTCGCCGCGCTGGGCCCTGACCCGCAGCCTGCAGGTCGAGCCCGACGGCCGCGTCCTGGCGCGCGGCGCGATGTACCACGACCTGCGCTCCGATCCCGGCCAGCGACGGCCGATCACCGACCTCGACAACGTCTCGGTGCGCAATGCCTGGGGCGAGCTCGAGAGCGAGCTCGACCGCATGCGCACGCACTGGAAGCGCCTCCCGCACACGCCGGAGGTCGAGCGCAAGACCGGCATCGCCGACACGCTGGTCGACGACCTGCGCTCGCTGGGCTACCTCGACGGCATCGAGGACGACCCCGGCCTGCGCACCGAGCACCTGCCGTGGGGGCTGGGTCCCCTGCCGCGCGTGCCGGTTCCGGGGAGCTGAGGCCGCGGCGCCCGGTCGGTCAGCGCCCCAGCGCGCTGCCGGAGAAGACCCAGACGCTGCCGTCGTCGCGGTCGAGCCGCCGGTACGGGGCGCCCACGGCGAGCTCCGCGCGGCCGTCGCCGTCGAGGTCGCCGGGCAGCGCGAGCGACCAGCCGAAGTCGCCGCGGATGCAGTCGTCGCGTCGCTCCGGGTCGTTCAGGCGGAAGACCTCGCGTCCGCCCGCGAGCGCGAAGGCGTAGACCCGGCCGAACCGCGGCGGGAAGACGTGCGCGGCGACGGGGGCGCCGACCAGGAGCTCCGCGGCGCCGTCGCCGTCGAGATCCTGCCCGCAGGCCACGGACTGCCCGAAGAACTCGTCGGGGCGTTCGCCCGCGAGCTCGAACAGGCGCTTGCCGTCCGCGCCCGACAGCAGGTACGCGGCGCCGCGGCGTCCGTCTCCCGCGCGAGGCGCGCCGACCAGGACGTCCGGCACGCCGTCCGCGTCCGCGTCCGGCGTGACCGCGAGCGCGTGGCCGAAGCGGTCGCCGCGCGTCGAGCCGAAGGCCGCGAACAGCAGCTGGCCGGTCGAACCCGAGTAGGCGAACACGGCGCCGCGGCGGTCGCGGTCGTTGCCGTCGAAGCGCGCCGCGGGGGCCCCGACCAGCACGTCGGGCACGCCGTCGCCGTCCAGGTCCCCCGCGGCGGCGAGCGCGGCGCCGAGCTCGTTGCGCTTGTCGGCGAGGTCCCAGCGGAAGAGCTCCTCCCCGGTCGCGCCCGAGTGCAGTCGCGCGGACGCCGGGCCCGCGGTGCCGTCGCCGTCGCTGTCGACGGGCGCGCCGACGAGCAGCTCCGGGGTGCCGTCGCCGTCGACATCGCCCGCCACCACGACGTGCTGGCCCCAGCCCGCGAAGGCCTCGCGCTCGGCCCGCAGCGGTCCGCCGAACGACCCCGACGCGAGCCACGCCCGGCCGCCGGGCCGCTGCGGTACGTCGGTCGACTGGACCACGAGGTCCCCGCGGCCGTCGCCGTCGCGATCGCCGAGGGCCGCGTAGCCGAAGAGCTTGTCGTCGACGATCGCGAAGAGGCGCTCGCCGCTGCGACCGGAGTACGCGAGCAGCTGCGCGGAGTTCTCGCCCGCGATCCACGGACCGACGGCCAGGTCCCCGACGCCGTCGCCGTCGAGATCGCCCGCCGCGACCACGCCCGAGCCGAACCCGACGCTCTGGGCGGCTGTTGCGACCTGGCGAGGAGGCGTCAGCAGGTGCAGCACACCGCGTTCGCGCAGGACGCGCGCGTCGAAGTCCCCGGGCTCCGGAACGGGCCTCGCGCTCGCCGTGGCCCGGATCAGCTGAACCTCTCCCTGCGTCGAGAGCGGATG
>CAYGPA010000418.1:0-5143 GCA_964351535.1 uncultured Planctomycetaceae bacterium | reverse complement strand
TGGCGGTCGGTCGTGTTCGCGGGCGTGTCGCCGGCGGAGTGGTACCACGGGTCGAAGTCGACGTGCACCGCGTCGCCGTCGTTCCACGACTCCCCGGGCATGCCCGCGGTGCGCTCCACCTCGCGCGGGCGATCCCAGGCGCTCGCGTACAGCGTCACCGACGGCAGCGTGTTCGCGCGGAACTCCTCCGCGGCGCTGAACACGTACGAGTCGGTGCCGCCCAGGCTGCCGTTGGTGACCCAGCGCGCGGGGAAGTCCTCGCTCTCGCGCCCGCGAGCGTCCGCGAGCACGCCGAGCACCGCGCGGACGAAGGGCACGTTCGCCGCCAGGTCGTCGGGCTCGACGTGCAGGCGATCGCCGGCCTGGCCGAAGCCCGACTGGTCGAAGTTCAGCACGCCGAGGAGCTCCTCGTCCGCCTCCCGGACGCGCGCGAGGAACGCGCGCGAGGAGTGGATCTCCGTGCCCCAGATCGCGAAGCGCACCTCGCGCGCGGGCGGTCGCGCGGAGCCCGCGGCGATCGCGCTCGACCAGGCCGCGGCCATCTCGAGGACGATCGCCTCGCCGCTGCCGTTGTCGTTCGCGCCCGGACCGCCGGAGTCGGAGTCGCCGTGTGCGCACACGAGGAAGAAGCCGCCGCCCTCCGTCCGGCCCGGGAGGCGCGCGACCACGGTTCGGGGGCGCGTTCGCGCCACGCGCGTGCGCAGCTCGAAGCGCACGCGCGCCCGCGGGTCCTCCGCGAGGCGGGCGCGCAGGCGCTGCCCGTCGGCGCGGCTCAGCACGAACGCCGGGCACGGAGCGTCGCGCCGCAGGTCTCCCAGCGCTCCGGCGCGGCCGTCCTCCGTCGTCTGGCCGTCGATCAACACCAGCGCGGGCGCGCCGGCCGGGAGCGCGAGGCGTCGGTGCAGCCACCGGGGCGTTCGCTCGGCGAGCAGCGCGACGCCCGCCGCGGCCTCGAGCGCGAGCCGGGCCTCGCCGCGCGCCGCGGGAGAGAAGCCGAGCGGCCACGCGCTCTCGAGGACTGCGGCCGCGCCCGCGTCCTCGGCGCTCACGAGCTCGACGCGCCAGCTCTCCTCGGCGTGGGACCACGCCGGCGGGTCCTCGACCACCTCCACCGCGAGGCCGGCGGCGGTGAAGGCCTGCTCCAGGTACTTCGCCGCCGCGTCGCCCGACGGCGTCCCGCCCATGCGCGGACCGAGCTCGACCAGCTCGCGCACGCGCCGGGTCGCGCGCTCGACGTCGACGCCGGCCGCCAGGGCGAGCTCCTCGGCCGCCAGCCCGGCGTTCGCGTCGCGCTCGGCCTCGACGGAGGGTGCGACGGACGGCGCGGATCGGAGCGCCCTCCCCGCCGGGACGGGCGTCTGCGCGACGCCGGGCGCGCGGAGGGCGGTCGGGCACGCGAGGGCCAGGAGGAGGAGGCAGCGCATGGGGGACATGTTGCCCCCGGAGCGGCCCGGAATCGAAGGAGGCGGCCCACGACGCGCTCGGGGGGCTTTCCTCCGCGGTTCTCGCGCGGCCGCATCCCCCTCGCTCGCAAGGGCTTGCGGCCCGCCGGCGCGCCTCCCGGGCACCGCGGCCCCGGGGCGCGAGGGAATGCGCGGATCGGTGCTGAGCCCGCGCCCGGGTCCTGCCGATAAGCACCGGACCAACCAGAGCCCGAATCCGCCCCCAGTTCGGAGCCGATCGCGATCATGGACGCCTACACGGACCCCTCGCGGGACCCCTCGGACGGGGATCCGCTCGAAGACTCGAACTTCGCCAGCTCTGCCCACACAGGAGCTTCGCCCGCGGGCGAGGACTTCCTGGGTCTCGGGCAGGACCTGGACGCCCACATGTCCGCCGACGACTCGGACGAGGAGGACTACGAGTACTCCGACGAGGAACAGGCGGCGAGCTGGCTCTTCACCCTCGACGACGACAGCGAGGGGGCGAGCGAGACGCCGATCGCCGACTTCGCCGCCGCCGCACCGGCCGACTTCGCCGCCGCCGCGCCGGCCGATTACGGCCAGGGCTCTTTCTCGATGGAGGACGACGGCTCCGAAGGGATGCCGGCCGGCAGCCCGTTCGGCCCGGACGCCTACGATCCCGGCGAGCTCCAGGGCGCTCTCGCGCCGGACTACGAGGGAGATCCCGCGGGCTACGACGAGGACGTCGACGGTCCGTCGGCGCTCGACGCCTCGTGGACGGAGCCCGAGAGTTCCACCGGCCTGCTGCGGCGCCACGGCGTGCGCCTCGCGGCCGCCGTCGTGCTGCTCGGCGTCGGCTTCGCCGGCTGGCAGCTCTACGGAGTCAGCGGAGACCTGGTGACGAGCCCCGAGACCAAGGTGCTCGCGCCCGAGCAGAACAAGACGCCGAAGTACGCGCCGCAGCTGCAGTCGCCCGACGGGCAGCGCGCGGCGCCGAGCAACCGGCGGACCGTGAAGGGGCAGTCGACCCAGGCGCCCGGCGACCTGGCGGCCGCGAATTCGGAGCCCATGGTCGTGCCGGAAGAGCTGCTCGCGCGCGCGAAACCGCGCTCCGCGGCGCGCGGGCGCTGGCGGACACTCCTCGGCGTCGGGAACCCGGCGGGCGGCCGTCTCCTCGACGCGCTGCCGAACTTTCAGAGCGGCCCGATGGGGCCGCGCCTCACTCGCGGGGGGGATCGGGCCGGCGGTCCCGCTCTCCTGCGCCGCAGCGGACGCCTGCAGAGCGACTTCGTGGACGTGCCCTCGTTTCCGAACCTGCGGCTGGCGACCGCCAAGGACCTCGAGAACGTCTGGCCCGGCTTCGAGATCCCGGTCGACGAGTACGGACGGAGCGAGCGCCTGCTGACGCCCTACGTCGGCGACGTGCGCGCGATCCTCGACTCGGGCGACATCTTCGAGGGGCGTCTGTACGCCGTCGGCGAGCACCGCATCTGGGTCGAGACCGGCTGGGGCGTCATGGCCCTCGAGACGCAGCGCCTCGAGGCGATCGTCCACGTCGGACCGGCTCAAGGGGACCTGGCGAGCAACGACGGACCGATCACGCGCATGCCCAGCATCCGCGTCGAGGCGAAGGGCGGCGGGTTCCCGGCCCGGCTGCTGTACCAGGACGACCGCGGCGCGACCGTCGTGACCGAGGGCGGCACGCGCATCACGGTCGATCCGTCCGACGTCGCCATCGTCGGGCTGACCCCCTCGGTCGTCCTGGCCGAAGACCCGCTGCGCTGATCCGGGTCCCGCCGGGACGCCCGATCGGACAGGCCCGCTGCGGCAACTCGACCGGCTCGGGAATTCGGCCGGCTCGACTCGGAACGCGAAACTTCGGGCCGCGCGCCGGCTAGGATGGGCACAAGGTCCCTCCGAGCCGTGATCCTTTCGCTTACCCAGCGCCTTCTCGTCCTGCCGGCCCTGTTGTTGGCGTCGCTCCTGGCCCAGCTTCCGCTCCACGCCGCGGGGCTCCGGCCGCCGGGAGCCCCGGGTTCCGGTCCGGTTCGCGTCGACGAGGAGATCGTCCGCGAGTTCGAGAAGTACTTCCGCAAGCTCGAGGACACGGGGTCGCGCGTCGAGGCGGTGCTCGCGCTCGAGGGTGCCGAGACCCCGCGCGTCGTGGACGTGCTGCTGCCGGTCCTGCGGGACGACGACGCCGAGGTCGTCGACGCCGCCGTGCGCGTCCTCGCCTCGTTCGAGAGCCGTCCGCCGATCGACGCACTGCTCGAGGCCCTGGCCGAGGAGAAGCGCGACGAGGTGCGGCTGGGCCTGCTGCGCGCCGTGCGCGAGGCGGCCTACGCGGGCGCCGAGGAGACCCTCGTCGAGCTGCTCGACGACCGCGCGTGGACCGTGCGCCGCCGCGCGATCCAGGCGCTCGCCGCGACGGGCGACCCCGCGACCGCGGAGTGGATCGAGCCGCTGTGCGAGGACCGCGAGACGGGCGTGCGCTGCGCGGCGCTCGACGCCCTGGCGAGCCTGGACTCCGAGCGCGTCGTCCCGCGCGCGATCGCCGACCTCGAGCACGACGTGTGGCAGGTGCGCGCCAGCGCGATCGCGGCGCTGGGACGCGTTCGCCGGCTCGAGGCCATCGAGCCCCTGATCGCGCGCATGGAGCGCGAGGAGGGACGCCTGCTGGCCGACATCGGCTCCAGCCTGGAGCTTCTGACCGGTCGCTCCTTCGGCCAGCGAACGGAGCAGTGGCGCAAGTTCTGGGAGGGCGTGCGCTCCCGCTACGTGCTGCCGACCGACGAGGAGATGGAGCGCCTCCGCGCCCGCCGCGCGGAGACCGCCGCCCAGTACGAGCCGACCTCGAACGCCGCCTTCCACGGGATCGAGACTCCCAGCAAGGCGATCGTCTTCGTGATCGACGTGTCGGGCTCGATGGAGAACCAGGTGATCGACCGCGAGCGCTTCGCCTCGGGCGACTATCCGTCCATGGAGCGCATCGACATCGTCAAGACCGAGCTGCAGCGGACGATCGAGCGCCTCGACGCGAACACGCGCTTCAACATCGTCACGTTCGCGACCGACGTGCGCCCCTGGAAGAAGGCGCTCGTGCCGTGCAACGTGTTGAACCGCAAGAGCGCGATGGACTTCGCCCGGCGGCTGGAGGCCATCGGCGGACACTCGCAGGAGCACCTCGCGCAAGCGGGCCTCTTCGGATCGGCGAACCTCGAGGCCGGCAAGACCAACACGTTCGCCGCGCTGATGGCGGCGCTCGCCTTCGATCCCGGGGAGGATCCGAAGAAGGACGACTACGACGTCGAGCTCGACACGATCTTCTTCCTGTCCGACGGCCGACCGTCCCACGGCGCGTTCGTCGACCCGGTCGAGATCCTGCGGGAGGTGCGCGAGGCGAACGAGCTGCGCCGCGTGGTGATCCACACGATCGCCATCGGCCAGTTCAAGAAGGACTTCATGCGCAGCCTGGCCACGCAGAACGGCGGCGTCTTCGTCGACCTGGGCGCCAGAGGCCGACCCGGCCCCCCGCGACCTGGGGCGGTCCTCGCGCAGTTTTCTTCGACCCGGAGGCTTCCGGCGGGTCCGGCGGGCTTGACGGGCCTCCGGGCGGGGCCTATCGTTCTTCGTCCGGCCCCGCGGGAGCAACTCTCCCGACCCCTGATCGCGGTGCTGGCTCGACCTCGGGGTGTGGCTCAGCTTGGTAGAGCGCTGCGTTCGGGACGCAGAGGTCGGAG
>CAYGPA010000417.1:0-5198 GCA_964351535.1 uncultured Planctomycetaceae bacterium | reverse complement strand
GTCCGAGGGCGAGAGCGCCTTCTCCGACGACCGCGCCGACATCCTGCTGAAGAGCACGGCGGAGATCGCCACCGACGCGACCGGTGTGCCGCTGGCGTCGGCCGAGTCCTTCCTGGCGGTGCGCCTGCGCAAGAACGACGGCGGCGAGACCAACGTCCCGATCCGCGGCGTCCAGTCCGCGACCTTCGCGATCCGCGCGGACGAGATCCGCATCGTCGAGGGGCGCGCGTTCGAGCCCGGCTCGGACGAGGTGATCGTCGGTCGCCCGGCCGCGAAGCGCATCCGCAACGCGAACGTCGGCGACGTGCTGACCCTCAACACGACGCCGTTCCGCGTGGTCGGCGTCTTCGAGCACGACGGCCCGCTCGACTCCGAGGTCTGGGGCGACGTCGAGCGCATGCGCGTGGCGCTGAATCGCCCGGTCTACAACCGCATCGTCGCGGTGCTCGCACCGGGCGCGAACGTCGCCGAGCTCTCCGAGCGGCTGGAGACCGACCGCCAGGTGCCGGCCAAGGTGCAGACCGAGCGCGACTATCTGAAGGAGCAGACCGGGAGGCTGTCGGGAGCCCTGCAGTTCCTGGGGTTCTTCCTGGCCGTCATCATGGGCACCGCGGCGGTGTTCACCGGCACCAACACGATGCTCTCCGCGCTGGCCTCGCGCGTGCACGAGATCGGCATCCTGCTCGCGACCGGCTTCCGCCCCTTCGCGATCTCGATCGCGTTCCTGGTCGAGTCGCTCCTGATCGGCCTCCTGGGCGGCGTGGTCGGCTGCCTGCTGGCGCTGCCGCTCAACGGCGTCGAGACCGGCACGACCAACTGGCAGACCTTCACCGAGGTCGCGTTCGCCTTCCGCGTGACTCCGGGAGTCATGATCCAGGCCGTGACGTTCTCCCTGATCCTCGGCCTGCTGGGCGGTCTCTGGCCCGCGGTGCGGGCGGCCGGCCTGACCCCGACCGACGCCCTGCGGCGTCGATAGAGAATTCAGGCCGGCGCCCCCACCACCCGATGACGGCATCATGACGTCCCCGCTGCGACTCGGACTGCTCGGGCCCGTGCCCTGGCGGCACACGGCGCGCATCCACGCCGCGTGGGAGCGCCAGGCGACCTGGCTGGCGGCGGGTCTCGAGCGAGCCGGCGTCGAGGTCGTGCGCCTCGCGCCCCCCGCGGAGGACCGCGTGCGCCGCGACAACGGCGCGCGCGACGCGGCGCTGCTGGCGCGCCTGTGCGCCTGCGCGAGCGAGCTCGACGTCCTGCTGAACCTGGCCGAGACGCTGCCCTTCGCCGCCGGGCCGCTGCTGGACCTGCCGATCGCGACGGTGCTCGTCGGTCGTCCGTCGACCTCGCACCTCGCCGTCTATCGCAGCGCGTCCGCGACGTCGATCTTCGTCCCCGCCGTGACGGCGGCCGCGTCGAAGGACCTGCGCACGACGGCCGTGCTCACCGGGGGCGTGCCCGCCGACGCCTACGCCGCTCCGGCGCGGCGCGGGGACGCGATCCTGCGCCTCGGGACCGAGACGAGCCAGCGCAGTCAGCGCGCCGCGCGCGAGGCCGCGGGGCGGCTCGGGCTGCCGCTCGTCGAGCTGGACACCGACGAGCCGACCGAGCGCGCCGCGCGGATCGCGGGCTGCCGCGCGGCGATCCAGCTCGACGGCTTCGACGAGCCGTTCGGGCTGAGCGTGCTCGAGGCCCTCGCCGCGGGCGTCCCGGTCGTCGCGCTGCGGCGCGGCGTGGCCCGCACGGTGATCGAGGACGGGCGGACGGGCTTCCTCGTGCGCGACGCCGACGACGCGGTCGCGGCCCTCTCCCGCGTCGACGAGCTGGACCCCCGCGCCTGCCGCGCGGCCGCCGCGGAGCAGTTCTCGATCGAGCGCATGGCCGCCGAGGTCCACCGCATCGCCGCGGAGCTCTCCGCCGCCGCCGGGCGCCGCCGGGTCGACGAGAGCCACGACCGCCGGCCCTGGGGCGAGTACCGCGTCCTGGAGTCGGCCGAGACCTTCAAGGTGAAGCGCATCGACGTGCTGCCGGGCCAGCGGCTCTCCTACCAGCGGCACGAGCGGCGCTCCGAGCACTGGATGGTGGTGGGCGGAATCGCGCGGGTCACGCTCGACGGGGTCCTGCACGACCTGCAGCCGGGCGACACCGTCGACATCCCCGCCGGGACCGCGCACCGCATCGAGAACCCCGGCACCGAGCCGATGGCGTTCATCGAGGTGCAGACGGGGTCCTACTTCGGCGAGGACGACATCGTCCGGCTCGAGGACGACTACGGCCGCCACCCGGCGGAGTAGACTGCGCGGCGCTTTCGCGGAGTCCCGCGCCCCTCGGCGGTGCGGGGAGCCGCCGCCGGCCTCGAATTCCCTCCAACGCCGCGCCGCTCGCGTCGTAGGGGCCCGAACTCCCGGAACCGGTCCGCACAGGGCTTCAGGCCCGCCTTTCGCGCGCGTGCCCGGAGCCAGTCGCGGGAACCGATGCTCGACGCGGCCCGACGGCCCTTGCCGGAGGTCTCCTCCGTTCGTTAACTAGTCGCCCCTCGAAGCCGCGGGTTGCGCTCGGCGCACTCGCGCAGGCCGGCCCGCCGCCGGCTCCCCGCCAGCACCCGCCGGAAGACGGGCAAAGCCCGCCACCCGACCTGAGGCAGCCATGATCGAGATTCGGAACCTGAGCAAGCACTTCGGCCCGATCCGGGCCGTGGACAACGTCTCCTTCTCCGTCGCGCAGGGCGAGGTGCTGGGCTTCCTGGGGCCCAACGGCGCCGGCAAGTCGACGACGATGAAGATGTTGACCGGCTTCCTGACGCCGACCGACGGCCAGGCGCTGGTCTGCGGCCACGACGTCCAGGTGGAGCCGATCCAGGCGAAGAGCAAGCTCGGCTACCTGCCCGAGGGCGCGCCGCTGTACCCGGACATGACCCCGCGCCGCTTCCTCGAGTTCTCCGCCAAGGTGCGCGGGATCCCGAAGAGCGAGCACAAGCGGCGCATCGACGAGGCCGTCGACCGCGTGAACCTCGGCCAGGTGCTGAACCAGCGCATGGAGACCCTGTCGAAGGGCTTCAAGCGCCGCGTGGGCCTGGCCCAGGCCATCCTGCACGACCCGCCGGTCCTCGTGCTCGACGAGCCCACCGACGGCCTCGACCCGAACCAGAAGCACGAGGTGCGCGCGCTGATCCGCGAGATGTCGCGCGAGAAGGCCATCGTGCTGTCGACGCACATCCTCGAGGAGGTCGACGCGGTCTGCTCTCGCGTGATCCTGATCGCGCAGGGCAAGCTGCTGGTCGACGAGGGACCGCGCGAGATGCTGGCGCGCTCGCGCTACCACAACGCCGTGACCGTGCAGCTCAAGAGCGACTCGGCGGGCGACCTCGAGCGTGCGCTGGGCGAGGTCGCGACGATCGAGCGCTCCGAGCTCTTCGACGCCGAGGACGGACTGAGCTGCTTCACGATCTTCCCCCACAACGGACAGCCGATCCTGTCCCAGGTCAGCGAACGCATCGCTTCCCTGAACGTGGTGGACCTCCGCGTCGAGAGCGGCCGGCTCGACGAGGTCTTCCGGAACCTGACGGCGGCCGCCAGCGAGGGACGGAGCTAACCATGCGCATGGTCGGCGTGATCTTCAGGCGCGAGTTCCAGGGCTACTTCGCCACTCCGGTGGCCGTGGTGTTCCTGTTCATCTTCCTGGTGCTCTGCGGCATCTTCACCTTCGAGATGGGCGGCTTCTTCGAGCGGGGCCAGGCGGACCTGGTGCCGTTCTTCCGCTTCCTGCCGTGGCTGTTCCTGTTCCTGATCCCCGCGGTCGCCATGCGCCTCTGGGCCGAGGAGCGCCGCACCGGGACGATCGAGCTGCTGATGACGCTGCCGATCACGATGATGCAGGCGGTGCTGGGCAAGTTCCTCGCCGCGTGGGCCTTCATCGGGCTCGCGCTGCTCTTGACGCTGCCGCTGTGGGCCACGGTGAACTACCTCGGCAACCCGGACAACGGCGTCGTCTTCGCGAGCTACATCGGCGCGATGCTGATGGCCGGCAGCTACCTGGCGATCGGCTCGTGCATGTCGTCGATCACGAAGAACCAGGTCATCGCGTTCATCCTGAGCGTGGTGCTGTGCTTCGTGTTCGTGCTGGTCGGCCTGCCCGGGATGTTGAACTTCCTGAGCTTCCTGCCGGACGCCGTCCTGGAGACGCTGCGCTCCTTCAGCATCCTCGACCACTTCCAGGAGACGATCATCAAGGGCGTCATCGACGCGCGCGACCTGATCTTCTTCGGGACGCTGATCGGGTGTTTCCTGTTCATGAACGCGGTCATCATCGAGCTGAAGAAGGCGGACTGACCATGGGCAAGCTCATCACCTCCGGGACCGGCGTGCTGGCCGCGATCGTGCTGTTCATCGGCCTGAACGTCATCAGCGCGCGCACGCTGCGCGCCGCGCGCGTCGACCTGACCGAGAACGACCTCTACACGCTGTCCGAGGGCACGAAGAACATCCTCGCGAATCTCGAGGAGCCCATCACGCTGCGCTTCTACTTCTCGCGCGGCCTGGCCGGCGACCTGCCGCAGTTCGAGACCTACGGGCGGCGCATCGAGGACCTCTTGCTCGAGTACGAGCGGCGCTCGAACGGCAACCTGAGGGTCGAGTTCCTGGACCCCGAGCCCTTCTCCGAGATCGAGGAGCGCGCCATCGGGTTCGGCCTCTCGGGCATCCCCGTCGGCAAGGCCGGCGAGCTGCTCTACTTCGGCCTGGTCGGCACGAACACGCTCGACGACGAGGAGATCATCCCGTTCTTCGAGCACGCCAAGGAAGAGGTCCTCGAGTACGACCTGACCAAGCGCGTCTACGCGCTGTCCGATCCGCAGCGCCCGGTCGTCGGCGTGCTGTCGACGCTGCCGATGGAGGGCACCTTCGACCCCGCCACGCGCCAGGCGCCGCAGCCGTGGATCCTGATGGACCAGCTGAAGGAGCAGTTCGACGTCGAGACCGTCGACCCCGAGGCCACGGACATCCCGGAGAACATCGACGTCCTGATGATCGTGCACCCCAAGGGGCTCGCGGACGCCACGCTCTACGCGATCGACCAGTTCGTGCTCGGCGGCGGCAACGCGATGGTGTTCGTCGACCCGCACTGCGAGGCCGACATCCCGCCCAGCGATCCGCAGAACCCGATGGCGCAGTTCACGGCCGAGCGCGGCTCGGACCTGAACCGCCTGA
>CAYGPA010000416.1:2495-5199 GCA_964351535.1 uncultured Planctomycetaceae bacterium | reverse complement strand
ACGACGCGCCCGTGCAGGCTCAGCGGGCGCGTGGCCGAGAACGCGACCTTGCGGAACTCCCCGGCGCGGACCTCGATGCGCATGCGCCTGGGAAACGCGCTGCGGCCGTCGGCGGCATCCCACTCGCCCTCCACCTCCGACCTGCGCGGCTCACGCGCGGCCAGATCGTAGGCGCCGGGGGGAAGGTTCTCGAAGCGGAAGGTCCCCTCTTCGCCCGTGCGCGTGATCAGCGAGATCCTCGCACCCGAGAGGTTCAAGGGGCCCCGATCGAGCTCGAAGCGGGAGGTTCCGGAACCCCGCACGTTTCGGAGCTCGACGATCCACCCCGAGATCGGAGTGTCCGCGTCCCGCAGCGTTCCGACGACCGTCGCACCGCGGTCCGCGTGAAGGTCGAAGCGCACCTCGGTCACGGCGCCGCCCTCGAGGTTCACGTCGCGCCAGTCGCCGGGCGGTGCGCGGTGGCTCCAGGACATGCGTCTCTCCGCAATCACGACGTGCGCACTCCCAGGCGCGCACCCTCGAATCGTGAAGACGCCGTTCTCGACGAGCGCGCTGAGTCGATGCCCCTTGGAGTCCACGAGCGAAGCGCGACCGGAGGCAACGGGCAGCCCATCCGCCGCTCTGAAAACGAGGCCCCGCAGCTCCGCATCGGCACGCTCGAGGGCGATCGCCGCCCCGTAGATCCCGTCCGTGCGTGGCGTCGAGGAGACTCGCACCGTGCTGGTGGACTCGCCGGCCGTCGCCAGCCGATATCCCTCCGGCGCGGTCACCTCCAGCTCGAACTCGACCTGTCCTGCCTCGTTCTCGGCGGACAGCCCGACCCCGCCGAGCTCGTAGACGCCGTCGGGCCCGGTCCGGACCCCTCTACCCGAGTAGCGCTTCGCCGACGACACCCCCACTCCGGGGATGCCCGAGCCGGTGTCGACATCGTACGCGCGCCCCTGCAGCACCACGCTCGGGTCGAGCTCGAAGTCCGCGACGACACTCTCTCCCGACTTCACCGACACGTTCGGCCGCCGCCGCGTCGGAGGGTGGCCGATCACGGTGACGTACACCTCCTCGACGGTCCCGGCGTCGACGTGCACGCGGTAGGCGCCGTCCTCCCCCACTTGCGTCATGGCCTGCTGCCGGCGGCCGTTCTCGCGCAGCACCTCGAGCGTGAGCCGACCCCCGTGGAGGATCGCTCCACCCCCGTGCGCGCGCACGTGCCCCGTGACGAGGCCGGGCTCGGGGCGCTCGGTACCGCGCGCCTGGGTCGAGGCCGCGCGGCCCTGCGCGAGGCCCGCGAGGCAGAGGACGAGGACGAACGCGTCCCGTGCCGTCGCGCCCGGTCGCCTGGAACGTTCTTCCGCTCGGCCGGCGTGGAGAAAGCGCATCGCCCTCCGATTGTACGGGCACGTCGCGGCGGGCTCGGTTCTCCGCGGCCTGGACACGCCCGGAGGCCCCCCCGCGGGTCGTCGACGGAGC
The DNA here is from genome assembly GCA_964351535.1 of uncultured Planctomycetaceae bacterium. GTDB lineage: Bacteria > Planctomycetota > UBA1135 > UBA1135 > JAUIDW01. Next base: position 3,732 of record CAYGPA010000416.1, on the reverse strand, counting down.
GAGGGGCCTGGCCGGCGCGCCCTGGGGCCGCCCGCTCGGAGGTAGAATGGGTGACAGGGAGGGGGAAGGTCGCCGTCGGTCTGCTGGACGGGACCCCTCCATGTCCATGCCACTCGACGAACGCGCCGCCGCCGAGGAGCTCTTGCCCGCCGTCTACGACGAGCTGCGAGTGCTGGCCGGCGCGTACCTGGGCGGGGAGCGCGCGGGGCACACGCTGCAGCCGACGGCGCTGGTTCACGAGGCGTACCTGCGGGTGCTGCAGCAGACGGGCGTCGCCTGGAAGAACCCGGGGCACCTGCGCGCGGTCAGTGCGCAGGCCATGCGGCGCGTCCTGGTCGACCACGCGCGCAAGAAGAAAGCCGCCAAGCGCGGCGGCTCGGGCGAGCGGGTGACGCTGCACTCGGGGCTCGTCGGCGAGGGCTTCCAGGACGTCGAGGTCCTCGACCTCGAGGACGCGCTCGAGCGGCTCGCCCTGCTGAACGAGCGGCAGGCGAAGATCATCGAGCTGCACGTCTTCGGCGGGCTGAAGCAGACCGAGGTGGCGGAGGCGCTCGGCTTGTCGCTGACGACCGTGGAGGATCAGTGGCGCATCGCTCGCGCGTGGTTGAACCGCGAGCTGAGTCGCGGCGCGGAAGGAGCGCCCGAACCGTGAGCTCGGACCGCCACGAGCGGGTCGGCGAGCTGTTCCTCCAGGCGAGTCGCGTACCGCGGGCGCAGCTCGAGGCCTGGCTGGACGAGGCCTGTGCCGGCGACGATGCGCTGCGCGCGGAGGTCCGTTCCCTGCTCGAGCACGACGCGGAGGGCGGCGCCCTGTCCGCGGCGGAGCGCGCCGTCGACCACGACGTGCGCGAGCTTCCCGCGATCGGCCTCGGCCGCTCGCTGCCCGAGCGCATCGGTCCCTACCGCGTGCTCTCGCTGCTGGGCTCCGGAGGCATGGGCGCCGTGTACGAGGTCGAGCAGGAGCGCCCGCGGCGCACCGTGGCGCTGAAGGTCCTGCGCCCGGGCCTCGCGACGCCCGGCATGCTGCGCCGCTTCGAGTGGGAGGCCGAGGTCCTCGGCTGGCTCGAGCACCCGGGCATCGCGCGCATCTTCGAGGCGGGGACGGCCGACACCGGCTCCGGACCCCAGCCGTACTTCGCGATGGAGCTCGTGCGCGGCGTGCCGCTCACGCGCTTCGCCGACGAGCACCGGCTCGACGTCCGCGCGCGGCTGGAGCTCTTCGCGGCCGTGTGCGACG
>CAYGPA010000416.1:0-2485 GCA_964351535.1 uncultured Planctomycetaceae bacterium | reverse complement strand
AGAAGGGCGTGATCCACCGCGACCTGAAGCCCGCCAACGTGCTCGTCGACGCAGCCGGGCAGCCCAGGGTGCTGGACTTCGGCGTGGCGCGCGCCGTGGACTCCGACTGTCGCTCGACCACGATCGAGACGCAGGCCGGGCAGATCCTGGGCACGCTGCCCTACATGAGCCCCGAACAGGTCGGCGGCGATCCGACCGCCATCGACACGCGCGCGGACGTCTACGCCCTCGGGGTGCTGGCCTTCGAGCTGCTGACCGGCCGGCTGCCGGTCGACGTGCTGAGTACGCCGCTGCCGCAAGCCGTGCACGCCATCGCGCACGAGGAGCCGACACGCCTCGGAACGCTGGATCGCGCGCTGCGCGGCGACGTGGAGACGATCGTCGCCAAGGCCGTCGAGAAGGACAAGGAGCGCCGCTACGCCTCCGCGCTCGAGCTGGCGAGCGACCTGCGGCGCTTCCTGTCCAACGAGCCGATCGTCGCGCGACCGCCCAGCACGTTCTATCAGCTCCAGAAGTTCGCGCGCCGCAACCGCACGCTGGTTGCGGGCGTCGCGGTCGCGTTCGCGGCCCTGCTGTCCGGAGCGATCGTGAGCACGCGGCTCTACGTGCGCGCGGACGCCGCACGCACCGCGGCCGAGGATTCCGCGACCGCCGAGCGCGCGGCCAAGGAGGATGCGCAGCGAAACCTCGTCCGCGCGCGCGCGGCGGAGGAGCGGGCGCTCGCCGAGGCCACCGCGGCCGAACAGGTCAGCGAGTTCCTGGTCGACCTCTTCGAGGTCAGCGACCCCTCCGACGGCTGGACCGAGGAGCTCACGGCCCGCGAGATGCTCGACGCGGGCGCCCAGCGCATCGAAGGCGAGCTCGCGTCGCAGCCGCGCACGCGCGCGCGCCTGCTCGACGCCATGGGCCGCGTCTACCAGCGTCTCGGTCTGTTCGAGCCGTCCGAGCGCTTGCTCGCCCAGGCGCTCGACATCCGGCGCGAAGGGGACGACCCGGCCGCCGTCGTCCTGGCCCTCGCGAACCTCGGCGAGACGCTGCTGCGCGCCGAGCGCTACGCGGAAGCGAAGGAGCTCCTGCAGGAAGCCCTCGACGCGCTGGGCTCCGGACCGGTGGAGAACGTCGCGCCCGGCGTCCGGCCCCGGCTCGTCAGCGAGCTGTCGATGGTCGCCCTGCACCTGGGCGACCTGGCTCGCGCCGAGGAGCTCGCGCGAGACGCGCTGGAGCTCGCCGAGGCCACGCCCGGTCCCGATCCCGCGGCGCTCTCCGCCGCGCGCGCGCACTTCGCCCTGCTGCTCCTGGCGCTCGACCGGGCCCCGGAGGCCGTGGAGTACGCGCGCGCGAACCGCGACGCGACGCTCACCGCCAAGGGCCCCGATCACCCGGCCACGCTGAAGGCCGAGGCGTCGCTGGCCAACCTCCTGGCCGCCGACGGCGACTACGAGCAGTCGCTGCCGATCCTGCAGCGGATCTACGCCACGCGCGCGCGCCACCTCGACGAGGGGCACCCCGAACGCATCACCGCGGCCAACCACCTGGGCCAGATGCATCTGTTCGCCGGCGAGTACGACAAGGCCTACGAGCTCTTCCAGGAGTCGCTCTCCATGACGGCGCAGCGCTACGGCGAGGAGGGTCCCGCCTACGCGATCGAGCTGCACAACGTGGGCATCGCCGCGAAGGGGCTGGGACGCTTCGAGGAAGCCGTCCGCGTCCTGCGCGAGGCCACCGCGATCATGGAGCGCGTCGATCCCGACCACCCGCGCCTGGCCAAGTCGCTCGCGCAGCTCGGGCTGATCCTGGCGGAGGACATGCAGCGCCCGGACGAGGCCGAGGAGGTCCTGATGCGGGCCGTCGCGATCCAGCAGGACCAGCCGACGCTGTCGCCGACGGTGCTCGCCGAGACTCTCAACGCGCTGCAGATGGTCCACATCAAGCACGGCGAGTTCGAACGGGCGGAGGAGATCCTGAATCAGCTCCTCGCGCTGTACCTCGACGTCGAAGGTCCCGAGGGCACGAGCGTGGCGCGCACGTACAACAACCTGGCCAACCTCGCGTACCGCAGCGGCCGCTACGCGGAAGCCCTCGAGTACACGACGCAGTGCCACGACCTGCTCCTGCGCCAGCTCCCCGCCGGTCACCCGACCTTCGGCTACACGCTGATGGCGCGCGGCAAGTGCCTGACCGACCTCGGCCGTCCCGCGGAGGCCGAGCAGCCGCTGCGCGAGGCCCTGGCCCTGCGCGCCGAGACCCTCCCGGAGAAGCACCCGCTCCAGGCCGAGAGCCAGGTCGCGCTGGCGGACTGCCTCGCCGCCCTCGACCGCTTCGAGGAGGCCGAGCAGCACTACGAGCAGGGCCTCGAGCTCATCGACGAGCTCTTCCCGGCCGGGCACCCCGAGAGTCCGTACGTCTACGACCGCATGGCCAAGATGTACGATCGCTGGAACCGCCCGGAGGACGCGCGCCGCTACCGCGCGGGCTTCCAGGTCGC
>CAYGPA010000415.1:0-5200 GCA_964351535.1 uncultured Planctomycetaceae bacterium | reverse complement strand
GCGCGAAGGAGGGGACTGCGGGAAACCCGTGGTCCCCTCTTCGATTCCCCAGGTCCTCAAGGCCCCGCGTCCGGGCTAGGATACGACTCGATGCTCGCAGCGCTCACCGTCACGGCTCTCGCGCTCCTCGGTGGAGACGAGGTCCAGCGGGACGAGCGGGGCTCGACGCAGGCCGCGCCGGCGCGGCCGCTCGCTCCGCGGCTCCTGCGGGCCGCGTTCCAGGACCTGGTCGGCCGGCCGCCGACCCTCGCGGAGCGCGCGGAGTGGTCCGGGCGCGGACTGCACGAGCTGCTCGACGCGAAGCTCGGCGGCGAGGAGTTCTGGGGCCAGTGGTACGAGGAGCAGCTCTACTACTTCCTGCTCGTCGACAACTTCGAGCCGGGCTCGGAGCGCGTGCGCGCCATCCCGGCCGACCTGGCGCGCGGCGCGCTGAACGTGCGCGAGGCGCTGCACCGCATCGCCATCTCGCCGGCCTTCGACCGCCGCAATCCCGGCCCCGACACGTTCGTCTCCGTCGTGCTCGAGCAGCTCGACGGCAAGACCGTGCAGAAGGCGACGGGCGAGCTCGAGATCGGCAAGCACGTCTACGACGGCGGCGAGGGGCGCTTCCTCGGCAAGATCGCCAGGGGCCAGTCCGACCTCGTGCGCGTCGCCATCGAGGACGAGGCGTTCGCGCGCACGCTCGTCGCGCGCGAGTACGAGCGCCTGCTGCGCGTCGAGCCGCCGCGCAAGGAACTCGCCGCCTGGTCGCGCGACCTGCACCGCGACCCGGCCGTCTTCGTCGAGCTGCTGCGCGCGTGGTTCACGTCGAGCGAGTACGAGCTGCGGCTCGAGCGGCGCGTGTCGCCGCCCAACCGGCTGTTCGTGCGTTCGCTCTTCGTCGACCTCGTCGATCGCCTGCCGAGCGCCGACGAGACGCGCCGCATGCGCGGAGCGCTCGACGGCCTGAGCGACCCCGGGCCGCTGCGGTCGGTCCTCGCGCGCCTGCTGATCGACTCGGGAACCGCGCGCGTGCCGGAACGCGCCCGGATCGAGGACGCCACGGCCTGGATCGCCGGCCTCTTCGAGCGCCTGCTGGGTCGCGCGGCAAGTCCCGAGGAGCTGCGCGCGTTCGCCGTCGCGTTCCAGAAACCGGCCTGTCGCCCCGAGACCGTCCTGTACGCGCTGTGCTCGCATCCCGAGTACCAGAGCTACTGAGAGGAGAACCCCCATGAGCTCCGCACCCATCGACCGCCGCTCGCTGCTCTCCGCCGCGCTGGGGGCCGGCGCGCTGGCCGCCACCGGCGGCCCGACGCGGGCCGCGGCGCCGCGCGAGCGCAAGACCCGGCGCGTCGTGCTCGTGGCCTTCGCCGGCGGCGTGCGCACGCGCGACACGCTCGGGGCCGCGGGCAACGTGCCGTTCCTCGAGGAGATGGCCAGCGAGGGCGTGCTCTACACGCGCGCGCGCACGTCGAATCTCGGTCACTTCGGCGCGTCGCTCTCGATCTTCACGGGCGTGGCCGAGCCGCGCGGGATTCGCGAGAACGCGCGCGGACCGTCGCCGACGCTCTTCGAATACGTGCGCAAGGACCTGGGCCTGCCCGCCGGCGAGGCCTGGATCGCGACGTCGGGCGGCGCGCAGCAGACCAACTTCTCGCACAGCGTGCACACCGAGTACGGCGCGCGCTACGGCGCCAACACGCTCGACGGCGACGGGATCTTCAACGCCGAGTTCCGCGAGATGATCGCCTCCTACGGACTCCCGCGGACGCTGGGCGAGGAGGAGAGCAGCCTGCTGGGGACCCTGCGCTCCGCCATCGGCGAGGGGCGCGACGGCGGTGGCGGTGCGGCGCGCGCGGGCGTGAACTCGGCGGAGTCCGCCGCGCAGCTCGAGGAGTACATCCTCGGCGAGCTGACGCGCGGCACCGCCGACATCCGCGGACCGAACGCCGCGGACGCCAAGGCGCTGCGCGTCGCGCGCAACCTCGTGGCGATCTTCCGGCCGACCCTGACGGGCGTCGTGCTGCAGCAGGCCGACGTGGCCCACGGCAGCTTCAACGGCTACGTCGAGGTCATCCGCCAGAACGACGCGGCCCTCGGCGAGCTGTGGAACGCGGTGCGCGGCGATCCCGAGCTCGCGCAGTCCACCGCGTTCGTCGTCGTGCCCGAGTTCGGACGCGACGCGGACCTGAACGCGCGCCGCGGCCTGGACCACGGCGACGGCTCGGACGACCTGCGCTACGTCAGCGCCGTGTGCTGGGGCCCCGACTTCCGCCGCGGCGAGATCGTTCGCGAGGACGTCGGCGTCGTCGACGTGTGCCCGACGCTCTGCGACCTCCTCGGGGCCGAGGCGCGCCACTCCCGCGGTCGCCGGCTGCCGCGCCTCTACGTCTGACGCGTCGGGAAGCGATGGTCCCGAGACGCTCCTCCGCCGCCGCCGCCGCAAGCCTCCTGTGCTTCGCGCTGGCCGTCGCGGCCCGCGGTCCGGCGCAGGGGGACTCCGAGCCGCGGGTCCGGGCGCCGGTGACCCAGGGAGCGGACGAGAACCGCTGCCTCGACTGCCACGCGCAGCTCGAGGCCATGCACCCCGAGGCCGAGCTCGCGTGCGTGGACTGCCACGGCGGAGACGCGACCGCGTCGACCAAGCGCGAGGCCCACGTCGCGCCGCCCGAAGACCTGCCGGCGGACGAGCGCGTCGCGCCGCAGGACGAGAACCTCGCCTGGCGGCGCTTCCGGAACCCGATGGACCTGCGCGTCGTCGACCGCACGTGCGGCGCGTGCCACGAGACGCTGTGCCGCGACCTGGCCCTGAGCCTGCACGGCACGACGGCGGGGCACCTCTCCGACGGCTACTACGAGATGGGCCTGCTGGAGAAGAAGGAGTCGCCCTTCGCCGTGTTCGCGGTGCCGAAGCACAGGGTGGAGGACGGATCCCGGGACTCGATGAAGCCCGTGCCGCCGTTCATGGACCACCTGCCGGAGGAGCGCCTCTCGACGCACTACAGCGACCTGGCGCGCAAGGAGTGCATGCAGTGCCACCTGTGGTCCGAGGGGCGTGCCGTCCGCGGCCGCGTCGGGTTCGACGGCGACTACCGCGGCGAGGGCTGCGCCGCGTGCCACGTCGAGTACGCGCTGGACGGACTGTCGGAGAGCGCCGATCGCTCCATCCCGCGCAACGAGCCCGGCCACGCGCGCGTGCACGCCATGACGCGCGCGCCGACCACGGCGACGTGCACGAGCTGCCACTACGGCGACGCGTCGATCGGCCTGAACTTCCGCGGCCTCTCGCAGCTGCCCTTCGGAGCCCCCGGCGGACCGGACATCCCGGGGACGACCGACCGCCTGCTGAACCGCACGTACTACCTCGAGGACCCGGGCATGACGCCGCCCGACGTGCACCACCAGCGCGGCATGCACTGCATCGACTGCCACACGCAGGGCGACGTGATGGGGGACGGCAAGCTGCACGAGAAGATGGAGGACGCCGTCGAGATCTCGTGCCAGGCCTGCCACGGCACGTTCACGGCGCCGAGCGACCTGAAGACCGAGCGCGGCACGCGCCTCGAGCACCTCGTGCGCGAGGGCGACGACGTGTGGCTCGAGAGCAAGGTCACGGGCCAGCGCCATCCCGTGCCGCAGGTGGTGCACGTGCTCGACCCGGCGCGGCCCGAGTACAACCCGCTGGCGGCCGAGGCCATGACGCCCGCGCACGAAGGCGTCGAGTGCTACACGTGCCACGCGGCCTGGAACCCGAACTTCCTGGGCTTCCACTTCGACCGCAACGAGTCCCTGACGCAGCTCGACCTGCTGTCGGGCCTGCGCACGGCCGGGCGCGTGACGACGCAGGAGAAGGTCTTCGCGACGTGGAAGAGCTTCTACGCGGGCTTCAACGAGGCGGGGCGCGTCGCGCCGTACCTGACCGGGTTCTCGACCATGGGCACGGTGCGCGACCGCGACGGCGAGCTCGTCCTCGACCAGGCGCTGCCGGTCACGGCCGCGGGGCTCTCCGGCCTGACGATGGTCCACCACCAGATGCACACGGTGCGCGCGACCGCGCGCTCGTGCGTCGAGTGCCACCGCAGCTCGGCCACCTGGGGGCTCGGGTCGGCGAACTTCCGGCTCGCGCGGCGGCTGGCCTTCGTCGCCGACCGCCGCGGGATCGAGGTCGTCGTGCTGGACCGCACCAACCTGGCGGCCTCCACGGCGCTGGCGAAGCTCGTGCTGCCGGACGTCGTCGACCTGGAGCTCGACACCGACCCGCTGCAGGGCGAGGCGCGCACCGTCTACGCGACCGAGGGCTACCGCGGCGTCCACGTGATCGACGTGCGCGACCCCGTCGCGCCGCGCAAGGTCGCGTTCCGCGCCACGGCGAACCCGCGCGGCATGCAGCTCGCCGGCACGCACCTGTACCTCGCCGACGGCATCGGCGGCCTGCGCGTGTTCGACGTGTCCGAGCCCGCGGAGATCCGGCAGGTCGGGCACGTCCCGACCTTCGACGCCCACGAGGTCGTCGTGCAGTGGCCCCACGCCTACGTGGCCGACGGTCCCGGCGGGCTGGCGATCGTCGACGTGCGCGACCCGACCGCTCCGCGCGTCGTCGGCGGGCTGAACGTCGCGATCGACCCCGACTCCGAGGACGCCGCGGTCGACGTGGGCGTGCTGTTCCAGTACAGCCGGCCGCTCCCGGACGAGGCCGGGCCGGGGGATGCGCGCTCCGAGGCCCGCATGCTGTGCGCCGTGCTCGACGAGAACGAGGGCCTCGTGCTCGTCGACGCGACCGAGCCCGCGCGGCCGTTCCTGCTGAGCCCGCGCCCGCGGCCCGACTCCGCGACGACCCGCCGCCGCGCCGGCGTCCGCTGGATGGCGCTGGAAGTGCGCAGCCACGTCGACCTGGCCGAGCCCCAGGGCGGGTCGCGCACGCGCGAGCGCGACTACGCCTACGTGCTGCGCGAGCGCGACGCGCGCGTGGTCGATCCGCTGGCGGATCTCTTCGTGTTCGACGTCAGCGAGCCGCTGCGCCCGCAGAGCGTCGCGCGCCTCCAGGCCGGGCAGGCGATCGAGTCGCTGACGCTCGTCTCGATCTACACCCCGCCGTTCCTGCAGACCGTGGCGTTCACGCCCAACGAGGGCGGCGTGGCCTCCGCGGATCTCACCGTCTCCGCCGAGCCGACGCAGCTCGGCGCGATCGAGGCGCTGCGCAACGGCTACCTGATCGCCGTCG
>CAYGPA010000414.1:0-5202 GCA_964351535.1 uncultured Planctomycetaceae bacterium | reverse complement strand
CCACGGGAGCCACCCTCCGACACCGACCGGATGAACCCCCTGCACCGCATCGCCGAGCAGCGCCTCGCGGAGGCCGCCGAGCGCGGCGAGCTGTCGAACCTGCCGCTCGCCGGAAAACCGCTCGACCTCGAGGATCTCGGCCGCATCCCGGCCGAGCTGCGCGCGGGCTACATGCTGCTGAAGTCCGCCGGCGTGCTGCCCGAGGAGATGCAGCAGCAGCGCGAGGTGCGCCGCATCGAGGACCTGCTCGCGGCCTGCACCGACGACGAGGAGCTCGCGCGCGAGCTGCGCGTGGAGCTGCGCGCCCAGCGCCTGCGCTTCGAGCTCCTGATGGAGCGCCACCGAGGCGGCGCGGCCTGGGGCACGTATCGCAGCGCGATCGAACGGCGGCTCTCGCGCTGAAGCCTCGGGAAGCACGTCCAGCGCGCTCCAACATCGCCGTCCTCGCCTCGTAGGACTCCGCGCGCCGCTCCTGCCCCGCGGCGCTTGCCCGACCGAGCGGCTTTTGGGATCGTGCGCGGCTCGCCCGGCGGCGAGCGGTACGCCTCTGCGGCCCGAAGCCCGCGCCGATCGGGCCGAAAGGCCGTTCATGTACACCGACCGGGTCCTCCCGCCCCTCGTCCCGCTCCGCGCGCTCGCGGTCGTGGCGTCCCTCTTCCTGGCCTCCGGGTGCAGCGAAGAGGCGTCGCCGTCCCCCGCACCGGACGCCGGTCCGCAGCCTGCGTCCGCGACTTCCGGGCGCGACGCGGCGACCACGGCTCCGGCGGCCCGAGGTGCGCTCGATCCGTCTCCGCGGAACCTGTTCGGCAAGCGCACGCCGCCGCTGCGCGCGCAGGAACTGGAGCTGGCCGAGCGCGCCGATCCCGCCAAGGACGACTTCGAGAGCGAGAAGTGGCACGCGCGCGCCGAGCCCGTGCTCGCGGCCTTCGTCCAGGCGCTCGCGGGAGCTCCGCAGGTCGACACCGCCGGGCTGGAGGCCACGCTGGATCCGAGCTTCGCCGGCCTGCGCGCCTTCGCGACCGAGGACCTCGTCCCGGCCGAGGACGACGGCGGCCTGCGCATCGCGCGCGCCGCGACCTGCGAGCGCCGCTACACGCGCGAGGAGCTCGGCGAGGCCGCCGCCGCGATCCGGGCGGGCGCCGCCGGGCCGGCGCGCGTCGAGCTGCGCAGCGTCGGCCTCGAGCGGCTCGACGACGGCTGGGCCACGACCGTCCAGGTGCAGCTCGACGCCGCGGGCGTCCAGGTCAACGAGGACTGGCGGGTGACGTGGAGCGACGGCCCGCGCGTGCGTGCGGTCGACGTCGTGCGCCACGAGGAGGTCCACGCCGCGGGACCGCTGTTCGAGGAGGTCACGCACGCCGCGCTCGGCGCCAACGAGTTCTGGGCCGAGGAGATGGACCGCGGCGTCGCCGACTACTTCATGCGCATCGACCGGCTCGCGGGCTTCAGCTTCCAGGGCATGCACGGACTCGCCGTCGGCGACGTCAACGGCGACGGGCTCGACGACCTGTACGTCTGCCAGCAGGTCGGGCTCCCCAATCGCCTGCTCGTGCGCAACCCCGACGGGACGGCCACCGACCGCGCTCCGGAGCTCTTCCTCGACTACCTCGACCTGACGCGCGCGGCGCTGATCGTCGACATGAACTCCGACGGCCGGCAGGACCTGGTGCTGGCGGTCGCCAACGAGGTCGTGATCGCCTACCAGGGCAAGACCCAGCGCTTCGACCGCCGCCTGTCGCTGACCGCGCCGGGCTCCGAGCAGATCTACACGCTGTGCGCCGGCGACGTCACCGGCGACGGCCGGCTGGACCTGTTCGCGGGACGCTACGCGCTCGGCGGCGTGATGCACGGCTTCCCGACGCCTTACCACGACGCCGAGAACGGTGCCCTCAACGTCCTGTGGGTGCGCGACGGCGCGAGGTTCGTCGACGCGTCCGAGCCGGCCGGCCTCACCGCCGTCAGCTCGCGCTTCACGCTGGGCTCGCTGATGGTCGACTACGACGACGACGGCGACCTCGACCTCTACGTGGTGAATGACTTCGGCCGCAACAACCTGTTCAAGAACGACGGCACCGGGCGCTTCGAGGAGGTGGCCGTCGCCGTCGGTGCGGAGGACATGGCCGCGGGGATGGGCGCCAGCGCGGCGGACTACGACCTCGACGGCGACATCGACCTGTACGTGACGAACATGTTCGCCGCCTCGGGGCTGCGCATCGCCTCGCAGCCGGAGTTCATGGACGGGCGCGACCCCGACATCCACCGGCACTACGTGCGCCACGCGCGCGGCAACACGCTGCTCGAGAACCGCGGCGACGGGACGTTCGAGGACGTCACGGAGGAGGCCGGCGTCGCCATGGGCCGCTGGGGCTGGGGCGGCAAGTTCCTGGACTTCCAGAACGACGGCCGCGAGGACCTGTACATCCCGAACGGCAGCACGACCAGCGCCGAGGACGAAGAGGACGACCTCGAGAACTTCTTCTGGCGCGGCGTGATCGCGCGCTCGCCGCGCGGCGGCACGCCGACCGAGTCGTACAAGACGGCGTTCACGACGATCCACAACCTCGTGATGTACGAGCAGCGCACGTGGAACGGCCGCGAGCGCAACTGCGCCTACGTCAACCTCGGCGACGGCAGCTTCGCGAACGTCTCCGGAGCCAGCGGCGCGGACTTCCCCGACGACGCGCGCGCGGCCGCCGTGCTGGACTGGAACGACGACGGGCTGGCGGACCTCGTGCTGCGCAACCGCAACGCGCCGCGCCTGCGCGTGCTGCTGAACCGCAACCCGGCGCCCGGGCGCTTCCTGGCGCTCGACCTGGTCGGACCCGAGGGCAGCAACCGCGACGCCATCGGCGCGCGCGTGGACGTCGAGGTCGGCGGTCAGCGCTACTCCAAGCGCCTCTTCGCCGGCGACGGGTACCTGGCCCAGTCGAGCAAGCGGCTCCTGTTCGGCCTGGGATCGGCGCAGGGCGAGGCGTCCGCGACGGTGCGCTGGCCCGACGGCTCGACGCAGTCCTTCGAGGGGCTCGCGCTCGACGCGCGCCACCGCCTCGTGCACGGCTCCGCGGCGGCCGAGCCCGTGGCGGCGCACGCGCGCATCCAGCTCGCGGCGGACACGGAGGCGGCGCCGGCTCCGTCGCCCGTGCGCCGCATGGTGCTCGCCAACAAGCTGCCGCTCGGCCCGCTCGAGTTGCCCGGGTTCGAGGACTCCGCGCGCACGTTCGACTCGCTGGACCAGGAGGCCCTGATCGTGTTCGGCTCGGCGCTGCACCAGGGCTCGGTCGAGGAGATCGAGCGCCTGGCCGCGCGGCGCGACGAGCTCGCGGCGGCCGGACTGACCCTCGTGCCCATGGTCATCGACGAGGGTCGCGACCTGGCGCGCGCGCGCGCGCTGCTCGGAGAGCTCGGCCTCCTGGACCGCGCGGGCTACGCCGACGGCAGCCTGCGCCGCACGCTCGAGGGCGTGATGCTCGAGGTCCTTGGCTTCTACGACCGCATTCCGCTGCCCTCGGCGCTGCACGTCGACTCGAAGGGGCAGCTCGCCGTCGCCTGGCTCGGTCCGGTCGACGTCGACGCGCTGCTGCGCGACCAGCGCGTGCTGCACGAGCTGAAGACCTGGAACCCGCTGACCGTGAAGCTCAGCGGCGGTACGTGGAAGCGCCCGCGCGTGCGCGACCTGCGCCTGTTCGGGCAGGGCCTCGCTCAGCAGGGTCGCAGCGACCTGGCAACCTTCTACATGGAGTTCGAATGGCCCGCGCCCCCCGCGAGGAACCGGTGACCGCCCGCCGCACGACGGCCGCCGCGCTGGCGGTGGGAATCCTGGTCGCCGCTTGCGGTCCGGCCGAGGACCCGGCGAGCAGCGCTCCGGCGGCCACGCCGTCGAAGCCGCCCGTCGTCTCCGGCCCCCCCTCCGCCGAGGCGCGCGCCGCCGCGCGCGACGCCTGGGGCGACGACCCCGCGCGCGTGTTCCTCGGCGAGCGCCTCCCGAGCCTGCGCGGCCCGGAGCTCGAGGAGGTGCGTCTGCGCGACGCCCTGGCCGACGGCTGGCCCGGCGAGGCGCAGAGCGACGCCGCGGCGCGCCGCATCGCCCGGCTGTTCGAGGACGCCGTGCGCGGGGACGCCGCCGGCGCCGCGGCGCACTTCGTCGACGCGCCCGAAGCCGTCGCCGGGCTCTTGCCGGCGCAGACGACGACGCTGCGCGAGGACTCCGCCGTCACCGTCCGGCGGGCCGACGCACCGGACTCCGCCGCGACAGATCTCGACGCCGCGGCCGCGGGCGAGCTGTGCGCGCGCCTCGCCGCCCTGGCGCCCGGGGCGACCGACGTCGACGCGGCCGTCGAGGTCGTCGGCCTGACGATCGAGGGGGAGCGGCTGCACGCCGAGGCGCTGGTCGAGCTGCGCGCGCGCGACGGCGCGAGCCCCGTGCAGGTCACCGCGACCGTGCGCGTGACGGCCGAGCTCGCGAGCGAGCTGCGCCTCGCGCGGCTCGAGCTCGTCGCGTGGGAGCACGTGCGCTTCGCGGAAGCGCCCTTCGCGGACGTGACGCGCGCGGCGCTGGCGCCGTATCCCGGCCTCGAGGCCGAGATCCTGACCGGCGTCGAGGAGTACCACGGACGCCTCGACCGCCTGTGCGCGGGCTCCGCCCAGGGCATGCAGGGCCTCGCCGTCGGCGACGCGAACGGCGACGGCCTCGACGACCTCTACGTCTGCCAGCAGGGCGGGCTGCCGAACCGCCTGTTCGTGCGCAACGCCGACGGGACGTTCCGCGACGCGACCGCGGGCTCGAGCGTGGGCCTCCTGGACCTCTCGCGCAGCGCGCTGTTCGTGGACATCGACGACGACGCCGATCAGGACCTCGTCGTGGCCCTCGGCCCCAACGTGCTGATCGCGCTGAACGACGGCAGTGCGAAGTTCCCGCGCCAGGGCCTGCTGCAGGGCGTCGGTCCCGACCAGATCTACTCGCTGAGCGCCGCCGATCCCGACCGCGACGGCGACCTCGACCTGTTCGCGACGCGCTACGGCACCGGCGGCGTCATGCGCGGCGTTCCGACGCCCTACCACGACGCGCAGAACGGCGCGTCGAACATGTACTGGCTGAACGAGGGCGGCGGCTCGTGGAAGCTCGCGACCGAGGAAGCGGGGTTCGACCAGAACAACACGCGCTTCAGCCTGTGCTCGATCTGGGAGGACTTCGACGCCGACGGC
>CAYGPA010000413.1:0-5208 GCA_964351535.1 uncultured Planctomycetaceae bacterium | reverse complement strand
CGGGAAATTCCGCGGCGCGCGGCGCGCTCAGAAGCTCTTGCGCTGGCTCGAGGACGGGATCTCGAGCGCCTTGCGGTACTTCGTGACCGTGCGCCGGGCGATGGCGATCCCGTCCAGCTCCTTCAGCTTGGCGGCCAGCTGGTCGTCGGACAGCGGGTGGGCGCTGTCCTCCTGCTCGACCAGCTCGGCGATGCGCTGCTTGATGCTGGCCTGGCTCGCGACGCCGCCGGTCGAGCGCGGCGTCCCGCCCGTGAAGAAGAACTTCAGCGGGTAGATGCCCCGGGGCGTCTGCGCGTGCTTGCCCGAGACGGCGCGGCTGACCGTCGAGATGTGCACGCCGACCTCGTCGGCGACCTCCTGCATGCGCAGCGGGGCCAGGCCGCGGACGCCGCGGTCGAGGAAGCCGCGCTGGCGGTCGAAGATCACCGTGGCGATGCGCTGCAGCGTGCTCTGGCGCTGCTGGATCGCGTCGATGAACCAGCGCGCGGACTCGACGCGCTTCTTGACCCACTCCTGCACGCCGTCGCCCTTGCGGGCCTCGCGCAGCAGGCGCTTGTACATCGGGTTCAGCGTCAGCTCGCGGGTGCGCTGGCGGGTCAGGCGCACCTCGTACTGGCCGTCGACCTCCTCGACGACGACGTCGGGGACGATGACGGCCGCCAGCTCCTCCCCGAACTCGGCGCCGGGGCTCGGGTCGAGCGAGCGGATCGTCTCGAGGGCCGCCTTGATGTCCTCGATCGGGTGCCCCGTGGCCTTGGCGATGCGCGGCAGGCGGTTGGTGACGATGTCGTCGAGGTGGTGCTCGACCAGGGTGTGCGCGAGCGGGTCGTGGAACTCGAGCGCCTCGAGCTGCAGCAGCAGCGCCTCGGCCAGGCCGGTGGCCCCCAGCGCCGGGTGGGTGACGCGCCGGAGCTCGGCCAGGATCCCGTCGAGCTCGGCGGGGGTGACGCCCCCCAGCGGACAGCCCGCGGCGACGTCCTCGAGCGACTCCTGGAGGTAGCCGCGGCCGTCCAGCGAGTAGATCAGGAACTCGGCGACCTCGCGGGCGCGCTCGTCGAAGTCGAGGAAGGCGAGCTGCTCGATGACCGCCTCGGCCAGGGTCGACCCCGAGGCCGGCGTGTTCTTCATCGCCTCGTACTTGCGGTCGCCCTCGCCGTCGTCCGGCGCGGGGCGCGGCGAGGAGCTCTCGCCGAAGTCGCGCTCGTAGCGCTCGAGCTCCTCGAGCATGCTCTCGACGCCGCGCGTCTCCGCGTCGGTGGCCTCGGCGGGCCGCTCCTCCTCGCCGTCGGACTCGTTCTCGACGGGCTCGAGGAAGGGGTTCTCGGTCAGCTCCTGCTCGATGCGGCCCTCGAGCTCGAGAGCCGGGAGCTGCAGGATCTGCATCGCCTGGATCATCTGCGGCGACTGGACCAGTCGCTGCTCCATCCGAACGCTTTGATGCAGGCCGAGCTTCATGGGCGGGGGGGTGTCGTCGCGCGCGAGGTCGGGCGCGGACGCACCGGACCAACAGTATAGGACATGGTGTCCACCCCGAGCGGCCGGACGTTCCGCGCGCCGGGATAGAGCGCACCCGCGAGGTCCGCGGGCCGGGTAAGGCGCCGGCGGCGCCCTCTCACGGGAGAGCGGTGACGGCGACCGCGAGCGCGGCCTCCTGCGCGGCCTGTCCCGCCGCGAGGACTGCGTACGAGGCCCCGTCGGCCAGCACGCTGCCCGAGCCCGGAGCGAAGCTGCGCCGCTGCAAGTCGAGGCGGGCGATCCCGAGGTCCGCGCGACCGAACTCCTCGGCGCGTGCGCTCGCGGCCCACCAGCCGACGTGCCAGAAACGGTCGCCCTGCAGATGGCCCTGGAGCAGGACGCCATCGAAGGTTCGCTCGACGTCCGGCGCGGGCATCCACGTCTCCGGCGCGACCTGGACCTCGTAGGCGGAGACGACGGACTGCTCGACGCCGGAGAGAAAGCGCGCGGTCAGGCCCGCCGTCACGGGCACGCGTGCCGTGGTGCCCCCGCTGCGGACGACGAGCTCCGCGCCGCGACAGCGCGCGCGTTCGGCCGTGGCGACGAGGTCCGCGACGTGGGACCACGCGGCGGCGTCGTCCGGGACCGCGAGCAAGAGGGCCGGAGAGAAGGACACGAGCGGCCACGGGCCGCGTCCGATCTTCTCGGACCGCGCGGTGCGGCTCTGTTCGAACACGGCCGCGAGCGTCGAGGAGCTGATCGACTCGAGCCGCACCGGCGCACGCCGGGGCGGCTCCCGGAACGGCAGGCCCGCGCCGGGCAGCGGCAGCGGCAGGTCGACCGCGCGGCTCTCGACCAGCGCCAGGTCGAGGGCGTGCAGCTCCAGGGCGGGACCGGGCGTGGTCGCTGCGCGCAGCCAGAGCGTCCAGTCCGCGGGCTCGAATTCCGTGCCGCGCAGCTCGACGCACAGGAGCTCGCCGGACTCGACGGCCCCGGCGAACGCGACCTGCAGCACGCGCACGCGCGGCAGGTGCAGGATGCCGAGGTCGGGCGTGTCGGGATCGAACGTCTCGGAGCGCAGGGCGACGGAGAGGTCGAGGAAGCCCTCGAGGTGGATGCGCGCGCCGTTCTCGACGCGGCAGGCGCGGACGTGGACGGTCTGTCCGGTCAGCTGCTGGCCGAGCTCCGGCGTCGCGACCCCGCTGTCGGCGGCGACCTCGACGCGGTAGTCGGCCACGAAGGCGCTCGCGCGCCGCTCGCCGAACGACGCCCAGGTCCCCGAGCGCACGCGCCTGCGCGCCAGGGGCGGGGCGTCGGCGACCAGGCGCTCGAACGCGGCGCGGTCGGGGCGCGTCGTGCCCGGACCGGCGGCGGGCAGCAGCCAGGCCTCCAGCGCGACCTCGAAGGAGCGCGCGTGGACCTCGATCTCGTTCAGCCGCGCCTCGACCGCACCCAGCGCCTCGGGGCTGCCGCGCGCGATCAGCGGGGGAGCCGTCGGGTGCAGCGCCACGGCGAGGTCGCGCCGGCGCGTGTCCTCGCGCAGCAGCTCCAGGAGGGACTGGACCGTGAGCTCGGGGGACGCGGCGACCTCGGGCTCCGGATCGTCGTCGTCCGGGAGCTCCAGGTGCGAGCCGTCCCGCAGGCGGCGCAGCGGGGGAGCCTCGGGGCCCTCGGCCGTGAGCGCGGGCAACGGCAGCGCGCGCCAGGTCTCCTCGGCTTGGGGTGCGGCGGCGGCCTGGGCGGCCAGGACGAGGAGCACGGGTGCGGCGAAGAGCTTCATGGATCGAACATAGTCGCGTGAACCCCTCTGAACTACGGTGGCGACGTCTCCTGGCCGCGCCGGGCGTGGGGAAGGCCCCCCTGCCCGCCGTGGACGTCGGTGGAGGCCCCTTCAGCCATGTCCGATCTTCCCGAAGCCGATCTGCAGCCGCTGCAACCGACGCGTGATCCCGGATCCGACTCGCTCGCCTGGCGCCGCCTGCGCGCCGGCCTGCTCGTCGAGCTCGGCCTGGCCCCGCGAGCCGCGGCGCGGCGCTGGCAGAAGGAGGTGGCCGCGGGTCGCTTCGACGCGGACGCCTGCGCCGAGGAGATCCTGGCGGGCGCGGTCCTGACGAGCGATGCCGAGGCGAAGCTCGCCGGGCGGGCCGCGCGCCTCCAGCGCGACCTGCTGATGGCCCCGGCGCTGCGGGGTGCGCGCGGCGCGGCGCGCCGGGCGCGCGAGGGTGCGCGCGGCCTCGTGGCCATGCTCGTGGCCCAGGTGGTCACGCTGACGGTGCTGCTCGCCATCGTCCTCGTCGGCCTGCTGGTCGCGCGCCTCACGACGGGCTTCAGCTTCGACGGCTTCTTCGACTCGATCGGAAGCCTGTTCGGGTCCTGAGACGCTGGAGCGGCGCGCCACTCGCCGGGCCGCCGTTCGTTCCCGGTCCGGGTCCGAAACCC
Organism: uncultured Planctomycetaceae bacterium; assembly: GCA_964351535.1. Taxonomy (GTDB): domain Bacteria; phylum Planctomycetota; class UBA1135; order UBA1135; genus JAUIDW01. Next base: position 1,314 of record CAYGPA010000413.1, on the reverse strand, counting down.
CGCGCATCGCACGGAACGGCGGGAATTCCGCCAACCCCGGCCCCCCTCTCGGTCGATCTGGTACAAGACCTTTCGAGGAGAAAAGCCCCTTGCCCGAGTTTCGTCAAACCGCCGGCGCGGAGACCGATCCCGGTCTGTTCTCGCTGTCCCAGATCATGCACCTCATGCGGGTGGAGTACGGGCGTTCGCAGCGCTACCGCTACCCCCTCGTCTGCATGATGGTCGGAGTCGACCGGCTCGCGCACCTGCGCGACCTCTACGGCTACGACTCGAAGGAGACGATCCTGGACGAGGTCGTGCGTCTGCTCCAGAGCGAGACGCGCAGCTGCGACTTCCTCGGCCGCCTGGTGGACGATCGCCTGCTCTGCGTCGCGCCCCACACCGACCCCCAGGGGGCGCGGGCGCTGGCGAACCGGCTGCTCGACGGCGTGCGCAAGCTGCACTTCGACGGCGGCGGCCGGCCGCTGCAGGTGACCGTCTCGATCGGCGCCTCCCACACGACCGGCGAGGACACGCTGTTCTTCGATACGCTCCTCGCGGCCTCGGAGAGCGCCCTGGCCGAGGCCGGCAAGGCCGGTGGGGATCGCTACTTGCACCGTGACCCCTCGCCGCACCTGCGCTAGTCCCGTCGGGGCGCGGGCCACCCTTGCGCCCCGCAGCCCCACGTAATGCGCATCCTGCTGGCCGAGGACGAGGTCACCATCGCGGTGACGCTGACCGATGCCCTCGAAGAGGCGGGGCACGTCGTCCTCGCGGCGACCGACACGGAGCAGGCGCTAAAGCTCCTGGCCGCGGAGTCCCCGGAGTGCGTGCTGACCGACATCCGCATGCCCGGCGAAGGGGGGATGGCCGTCCTGCGACGCGCGCGCGAGCTGAACGAGCACCTGCCGGTGATCCTGATCACGGGCTTCGCGACCGTCGACCAGGCCGTCGAGGCCATGCGCCTCGGGGCCCACGACTACATCCAGAAGCCCTTCCGCAACGAGGCCATCGTGCGCAAGCTCGCCGCGATCGCGCGCCTGCGCAACCTCGAGGTCGAGAACGAGTCCCTGCGTGCTCAGCTCGGATCGCAGCAGCGCTTCGAGGAGTTCATCGGTCAGTCCGAGCCGATGCGGGCCGTGTTCCAGCGCATCACGACCGTGGCCCCGACCGACGCGACGGTGCTGATCGAGGGCGAGAGCGGCACCGGCAAGGAGCGGGCGGCGCGGGCGCTGCACGCCGCGAGCGGGCGGGCGAGCGGTCCCTTCATCGCGATCTCGTGCGCGGCGCTGCCCGAGACGCTGCTCGAGGCCGAGCTCTTCGGGTACGAGAAGG
>CAYGPA010000412.1:0-5245 GCA_964351535.1 uncultured Planctomycetaceae bacterium | reverse complement strand
GCGCGCATCGTGCAGCTCTTCGGTTCGTGGTGCCCCAACTGCAACGACGAGGCGCCGGTCCTGAACGAGCTGTACGAACGCTACGGCCCGCGCGGCCTGTCGATCGTCGGCCTGGGTTTCGAGCTGACCGGCGACGTCGCGCGCGACACCGAGCAGCTGCGCCGCTACCGCGACCGCTGGGGCGTGAAGTACCCGCTGCTGCTCGCCGGAACCGCGAACAAGGCCGCGGCCTCGTTCAAGTTCCCCTACCTCGACCGCGTCGTGGCCTACCCCACGACGATCTTCCTCGGCGCGGACGGGCGCGCGCGCGCGATCCACACGGGCTTCAGCGGCCCCGCCGCGGGCCCCGAGCACGCGCAGCTGCGCGAGCGCTTCGAGGCGCTGGTCGAGGAGCTCCTGACCGAAGCGGACGAGGCCTCCCGGTGAGCCAGGTCGCCGTCCTCGCCCAGGGCTCCGCCGACGAGCTCGAGAAGCTCCAGCGCGTCCTCGTCGCCGCGGGCGTGCCCGCCCAGGTCGTCAGCCCGCCGGGCCAGAAGGCCAATACCTGAGGCACCAAGTTCTGGCTCGCGGTCGCGGGCCCCGACGCCGAACGCGGCGCGAGCTGCCTCGAAGCCCACTGGCACGCCGAGATGAGCCCCGAGGAGCGCGCCGCCCGCGAGGCCGCGCAGATCGACGCCGACGCCGCCGAGTTCACGTGCCCGGCCTGTGCGGAGACCTTCCCCCGCGCCCCGCGCTGCCCCTCGTGCGGCCTGCGCCTGGCGTGAGCGGACGACCGCGGGCCCGAGACCGCCTGGACGGTCCCGGACCCGCGGGTTCCGACTCGACCCGTTACGGGTTGATCACGAAGCTCAAGCCGTCGGTCAGGCTGTCGTTGAAGCCGAGCGGGTTGCCCGGGTCGCGCTGGTAGAACTGGGCGTAGACGCGCTGGCCCGCGGTCAGCAAGGGGTCCGAGAAGGACGCGATCGTCTTGTTGAAGTTCTTGCTGAGCTGCGCCTTGGTGCAGCCCCAGGTCACGCCCTTCGGCGCCTTCGGGGGCAGCACGCGGATCGGCCCCTTCACGCAGAGCTTCCCGCCGTGGTAGTTCAGGTTGGCCTTCTTGTAGCCGTAGATCAGGAAGCCGAACTGTCCCGGGACCATGTCGTTGCCCTGGATGAAGAACGGCGTGGGCAGTCCTCCCGCGCTGGCTTCGCCGGCCCACGACATGAAGGGCACGCAGTTCGGCGTGTTGGTCTTGCCGGTGCAGTAGGTGTAGGGAATCACGATCGCCGTGCCGGCGGGGTCCTCGCAGAGGTCGGGCATACCGTTCACGTTGAGGTCGGCGGCGCCGAAGATCGCGATGTCGATCGCGTCCTCGATCCCGTTGCCGTCGCAGTCGAGCACCGGCTTGCAGATCACGTCGAGCGCGTCGAGATCGTCGTTCTGGGCCAGACCCGAGCGCTGGTTCATCAGGCCGAGGTTCTCCGCCCCGATGTACATGCCCGGGAAGGGCGAGACTCCGCCGGAGCCCGTCGGCAGCGGCGTCGTCAGGATGTCGCCGGGCCCGATCGGGATCCCGAAGATGCTGTCCGGCATCCCGATGACGGCCGAGCCGGTGCGCACCGAGAAGAGCAGCATGTCGGTGCCGCCGCCCACCCAGTCGAGCGGGATCGAGGACGGCACGTAGGCGCCCGGGCCGGGAACGGACTTGAAGAGCGCGAGCGCGTCCAGGTCGTCGGTGTTGAAGCCGCCGAGGTCGAGCCCGAGGGCCGGACCCGGCGCGAAGAGCACCGGCGGCCCGCCCGCGACGCTGACGAGCACGTCGGCACCCGAGAACCCGCCGTTCGCCACGGCCGACACGGCGTCCAGCGAGAAGTACGTGCGCAGCGTCGTCCCGAGCGGCGCGATCGTGCCGTTCCACGGCACGCGCGGACCGTCGACGTCGACCGCATCGAGGTTGTCGCCCGTGTCGCCTGCTGCCGGCGGCGGGAACACGAGGAAGTCGACGAGCCCCAGGCCCGGGTAGGCGAAGGGTGTGGCGCTCAGGAGCCCGTCGCCGTCGATCGCGCCCACGTTGCCGAACACGGGCGAGCCGAACGGCATCAGGGGAACGAACGGGATGCCGACGTCGGTGAACACGTCCGCGCCGGCTTCCCGCGCGCCGAGCGCGCCCTCGGTCGCCACCTCGGGCACCGCCGCGCCGGGGAAGCCGAAGGCCGAGCCGTCGACCGAGAACCAGTAGCTGCCCGGAGGCATCGCCTGGACCGCCGGGCCGTCGCGACCGTAGGAGAGAGCATCGACCTCGACCATGCCGGGGACCCCCGTGGGCAGCCCGACCGCGCCGGGGTGCGCGGGCAGCCCCAGCCCGCCGAGACCTCCGGACTCGCGGATCGGCGGAACGGGCAGCGGGCCGAGGGTCGGCCAGTTGCTCACGCACGGCGGGTTGGGCGGATTGAAGATGCCCAGGATGTCGCCCTCGGTGATCGCGACCCCCGTACAGGAGTCTCCCGCCGCCTTCTGCGCGGCGCGGTAGTCGATCGAGTAGGTCGTCTGGGCGCCGGCCGGACCGGCGACGCAGAGACCGAGGAGGGCGAGGAGTCCGAGACGACCCGGGGAAGGTCGCTCGAACTCGAATGGGGACGGTTGGGAACGCCGCATGGCAGGTCTACCTCCGAAGCTGGCTCGGCGGGGTCCGGGGCGGCCTTCACGTGAAGGCGCGCACCCCGTGGCCGAGGTACAGGCGTCTCCAGCCGTGCGTCCCGTCCGGGAGAACTCGGATTCGAAGTATTTTCGCGTTCGGTCTCGGGCTCAACGACTCTCGAGCGCCCGGGTCAGGCGCTCCGCCGCCGGCGGGCCCTGCGGGAAGAAGAGCGAGGGCTCCATGAGCTCGATCTCCGAGATGCGCGGGCTGCCGTCCGGCGCGGGCATCACGTCGACGCGCGCGTAGGTCAGCCGGTCGGCCAGCGGCGCCAGGGCGGCCTCGGCCACTTCGAGTTCGCCGGCGGTCGGCGGGACGTCGGCGTCGACGGACTCGTCCTGACCCTCGAGGCGCGGACGCTTGCGGATGGCGTGCGTGAACTCGCCCGCGATCCAGACGAGGCAGCGCTCGCCGGGGTCGAGCGCACCGGGCTCGAAGCGCTGCAGCAGCACGTCGCGCTCGGCGAGCAGCTCGGCCGCGAAGGCCGCCGCGTCGCCCAGCGCGTCGCCGCGGAAGCGCTTCGTCCGCCAGGACGCCGCGGAGATGCACGGCTTGACGACGACGTCGTCCCAGCCGGTGGCGTCCAGCACGGCGGCGAACTCGCGCGCCCCGGCGCGGCGCAGCACGCGCGTCGGCACGACCGGGAGCCCGCGCTGCTCGAGCTCCTCGAGGTAGCCCTTGTGGATGTTCCAGCGCAACACGTCGGGCGGATTGAGGAACGGCGCCAGCGCGGCCGCGCGATCGACCCACTCGAGGAAGGCCGCGGGCTCGTGGTAGTAGTTCCACGCGGAGCGCAGCAGGAACCGGTCGAACCCCGCGAGCGAGGCGTCCGGATCGTCCCAGGCCACGGCCACCGGCTCGTGCCCGCGCGCCTGCAGAGCCGCGCGCAGCGGCGCGTCGTCGGGATCCGGCTCGGGGAGCTTCCGGCAGGTCACGAGGGCGATGCGCATGGAGCGGGAGTATAGGCCGCGGCGCGTTCGCCGTCAGGGCGAGCTCCTGGCGATGGACGCGTCGAGACGAGTCGCTCGCGCAGGCACGCGCCTCAGCGTCGTACGAAGCCGCCGACGTTCGAGGACTGCGCGGGCGTCTTCGCCGCCGGCGGTCCGGCGCCCTCCCGGCGACCCCGCAGCACCGCGAGCTCGCGGTCGAGCTCCGCGGGGGGGATGCCGATCAGGACGGCGAGGTCGACGACGCCGTCGGAGTCCAGATCTCCGGCCGCGAAGGCCGACGGGCTCGGTCCGGCTCCGTAGCGCTCGTGGTCGGCGAACGTCCCGTTCCCGAGGTTGCGGTACAGCGACAGGCCGTTCGACGCCTCGTTCAACGTGGCCACGTCGGGGTCCCCGTCCCCGTCGACGTCCACGACGACGAGGTCCCGGGCGTTGCCGAGGTTCGGGGAGTAGGAGCCGAGGTGCACCTCCGGCGGCCCGAAGGCCGCCCCTCCGAGCCCCCGCAGCATGGAGACGCGCGCGCCGTCGCCGGGAGCTCCGCTCCAGCTCGACGCCACGAGGTCCAGCACGCCGTCGGCATCGAAGTCGACGACCTCGACGTCCTTGGCGCCCCCGCTCAGCGCGATCTGCATCGGCGGCCCGAAGCCGCCGGCGCCGTCGCCCAGGCCGATCGTGAGACCGCCGCCGTCGGTGAAGACGACGTCCACGTTTCCGTCGCCGTCGAGGTCTCCGTGACCGATGCGTTCGGGCCGCAGCACCACGGTGTAGACGTAGGCAGGCGCAAAGACGCCTCCACCGAGGTTCTCGCGAATATAGCAACGCGAGCCCGACGAGCCGATGCAGCCGAGGTACTCGGTCAGGAACACGTCGAGGTCGCCGTCGCCGTCCATGTCGAAGGCGTCGACGTCGCCGTTGCCGCACGTGTTGACGGCCCACTCCACGGGCGGCCCGAACGCGCCCGCTCCGTCGTTGGTCGCCGTCCAGAAGTCGTAGGGCGGACTCGTACCGCTGTCGGCCCACAGGAGGTCCACGGCCCCGTCTCCGTCGAGGTCGCGGAGCTTGACGGCGAAGGCACCGCCGCCCGAGCCGAAGAACGAACCGGGCGTGAAACCGCCGGCGCCGTCGTTGTACGCCACCTCGACGTTCCCGCTGCCCGCGTACGAGGCCGTCATGGCCGCGTCGAGGTCTCCGTCGCCGTCGACGTCGGCCAGGTCGATGTCCGAGCTGAGCGGGTTCACGGCCGGCCCACGGGGGTGGTGGAAGCTCCCGCCTCCGAGGTTGCGGTGCACCGTCACCTCGAGCGAGTGGTGCGCGAGCACCAGCACGTCCAGGGCCGCGTCGGAGTCGACGTCCGCCGCGAGCACGGCCATCGGAACCTGGCCTCCGTAGATGTGCTCGGCGGGCAGGTATCCGCCCTGGCCGTCGGAGAGCGCGACCGACCAGCCCGAGGAGTCGCCGTGCGCGCCGAGGATGTCCGCCCAGCCGTCGGCGTCGAGGTCCGCCACGTGCACGTCCGAGGGTCCGGCGACGAAGCGCAGTAGCGGGATCTGCGAGGACCCGACCAGCGCCCCGGTCCCGTCGTTGTGCAGCACGGACAGCGCGCCGAAGCTCATGTCGCTCGTGA
>CAYGPA010000411.1:0-5257 GCA_964351535.1 uncultured Planctomycetaceae bacterium | reverse complement strand
ACCGCGCCAACCTGTTCCGCGGAGCGTTCCTCGCCGAGCGCTGCGGCCTCGACGAGATCGCCGTCGAGATGTACGGCGCGCTGATCCGGCTGCTGCCGATCGACCGCCGCGCGATGATCAACCTCGGCGTGCTGTACGAGGACCTCGGTCGCGACCAGGACGCCGCCGCGTGCTACGACACGGTCGTCAAGTCCTTCCCGACCGACCGCCGCGCCCGGCTGTACTTCCAGGACGCGCTGTCCGCGATGGACATGTACTACGACGAGGAGCTCGAGCGTAAGGAGGATCGCCTGAACCAGATCCTGCGGACGCCGATCACCGACTTCGAGCTGTCCGTGCGCGCGCGCAACTGCCTCAACAAGATGAACATCCTGACGCTCGGCGACCTCGTGAAGCTGACCGAGCAGGAGCTCCTGTCGTACAAGAACTTCGGCGAGACCTCCTTGAACGAAATAAAGGAGATCCTCGGCAGCAAGGGACTGCGCCTCGGGATGGCCCACGAAGAAGCCGTGGCCAGCATCGAGGCCCACGCGCGGCCGCGCGCGACCGGCGAGAACGCCGACCTGCTCAACAAGAGCATCTCGGAGCTCGAGCTCTCGATCCGCGCACGGCGCACCGTCGAGAACGTCGGCTGCCTGACCGTCGGCGACATCATGCAGCACACCGAGGAGGAGCTCCTCGGCATGCCGAACTTCGGCCAGACGTCGCTGCAGGAGCTGAAGCGCAAGCTCGCCGACCAGGACCTGCGGCTGCCGCGCAAGAAAGACCGGGACGGCTGAGCCCCGGCCAGGCCGTTGTACGAGTTCTTCGAGGGGCGGATCGCGTCGCAGTCGCCGACGCGGCTCGTGCTCGACGTCGAGGGGGTGGGCTACGACCTGGCCGTCCCCCTCGGCGCGCGCTTCGGGCCCCACGGTCCGCCCGGCGAGCGAGCGAGCGCCGGACCTCCGGAGAAGGTTCGCGTCTGGGCCCACCTCGTCGTCCGTGACGACGCCCACCTCCTGTTCGGGTTCGCCGACAGCGGCACGCGCGACCTGTTCCGCATGCTGCTCAAGGTGCGCGGCGTCGGACCGACGATGGCGCTCGGACTGCTCTCGGGGCTCTCCCCCGACGACCTCTTGCAGGCCCTCGAGGACGGCGACGCGAAGCGCTTCACGATCGTGAAGGGCGTGGGCCGCAAGACGGCCGACCAGATCGTCCTCGACCTGCGCGACAAGACCGGCGAGATCGCGGCCCTGCTCGGTCGCGCGGCGGGCGCCCCGGGTGCCCCGCTGCCGCAGACCGCCGAGCTCGCCCTCGACGAGCGGCAGCGCGACGCGGTGTTCGCCCTGCTCTCGATCGGGTACGGCGAGAAGGACGCCCGGCGCGCGGTGGAACGCGCGGCCGGCAAGTCCCCCGAGGCCGACCTGGAAACGCTCATTCGCTCCGCGATCCAATCCTGACGGACCCCCCGTGAACGCACACGCTTCCGCGACCTCCTCCGACGCGCTCCCGGACCAGGACCAGCCGGCCCCGGGCTCGCTCACGCCGGCCGAGGCGGTCATCCTGCTCTGCGATCCGCTCGACCCCACGGCGCTGGAGGTCCTCCGCGCGCGCGGCTTCGACCCCGTCGAGTGCCCGGGCCTCTCCGAGGACCAGCTCGTCCTGCGCGCCGCCGACGCCCACGCGATCGTCGTGCGCTCGGCCACGAAGGTCACGCGCCGCGTGCTCGAGGCGGCGCCGCGCCTGATCGCCGTGGGGCGCGCCGGCATCGGCGTCGACAACATCGACGTCGCCGCCGCGACCGAGCGCGGCGTCGTCGTCATGAACACGCCCGCGGGCAACGTCACGACCACGGCGGAGCACGCGCTGGCGCTGCTGATGTCGCTCGCGCGTCACGTACCGCGCGCGATGCAGTCCGTCCGCTCCGGGAGCTGGGGCAAGAAGCACCTCGTCGGAACGGAGCTCGAGGGCAAGACCCTCGGCGTCATCGGGTTCGGCCGCATCGGCCGCATCGTCGCCGACCGCGCGCGAGGCCTCGGCATGCGCGTGCTCGTGTCGGACCCCTACCTGTCGGCGGACGACCTCAAGCAGCCCGGCATCGACCTGGTCGAGCTGGACGAGCTGCTGCCGCGCGCGGACTTCGTCACGCTGCACGTGCCGCTCGGCGACTCGACGCGCAACCTGCTCTCGCGCGAGCGCATCGCGACGATGAAGCCGGGCGCGCGCCTGATCAACGCCGCGCGCGGCGGGCTCGTGGACGAGGTCGCGCTGCTGGAGGCCCTCGAGGCCGGACGCCTGGCCGGCGCCGCGCTCGACGTGCTGGCGCAGGAGCCGCCGGCCCCGGACCATCCGCTGCTCGCGCGCGACGACGTCATCGTCACGCCGCACCTCGGCGCCTCGTCGCACGAGGCCCAGACCAAGGTCGCCGAGCAGATCGCCGCGCAGCTCGCCGACTTCATCACAGAGGGCGTCGCGCAGAACGCCGTCAACGCCCCCGCGGTCTCGCCGCAGACCGTGCGCGAGGTCGGCCCCTACGCGCTGCTGGCGGAGCGCCTCGGCAGCCTGCTCGCGCAGCTGCTCGGCGAGCCGGTGCGCAAGATCGAGCTGACGGTCGCGGGCGAGGCGATCGAGCGCCACGTCGACTACCTGAAGACGGCCGTGCTGGTCGGCGTCCTGCGCCGCGGGATGGGCGCCGGCATCAACTTCGTGAACGCGCCGCACCTCGCGCGCGAGCGCGGACTGCGCGTGCTGGAGAGCGTCGACTCCGAGGCGCACTCCTTCACCAACCTGATCAAGGTGCGCGTGTCGAGCCGCGGCGGCGCGGACTCGCACCTCGCCGCCGGCACGGTCTTCGGCCGCAAGCCGATGATCGTGCGCGTGGACGACGTCCACCTCGACCTGCCGCCCGAGGGCGCCATCCTGATCACGCGCCACCGCGACCGCCCCGGCGTCCTGGGCCTGCTCGGCACGACGCTGGGCGAGCGCGGCGTGAACATCGCGCGCGTGGAGCTCGCCCCGGGCGACGGGGGCGACGCGGGCGGCCTGGCCTCGGCCTTCCTGTCGCTCGACGACGAGCCGGACGCCGACACGCTGGCGCGGATCGAGTCGCTCGAGCCGATCGAGGGCCTGCGGCTGGTGCGCCTGACGTGAGCTCGCTCGACGTGGGCTCGCCTGCTGGAGACGACTCTCCGGCGGACTTCCCGCCGCCCTACGACGGCGTCGTCTTCGACTGCGACTCGACGCTGTCCGCGATCGAGGGCGTCGACGAGCTGGCGCCGGCGGGGTCCCCCGAGCGCGCGCGCGTCGAGGCGCTGACGAACGACGCGATGTCCGGGCGGACGCCGCTGGACGAGGTCTACGGCCGCCGGCTCGAGCTGCTGCGCCCCGACCGCGCGCGCCTCGAACGCCTGGGGCGCGCCTACGTCGAGGCGCTCGTGCCCGGCGCGCGCGAGCTCGTGCGCGGCCTCCTGCGCCTCGGCAAGCACGTGGCGATCGTCTCGGGAGGCCTGCGGCCGGCGGTCCTCGCCGTCGCCGCGGAGCTCGGCCTCGACGCGCGCGACGTGCACGCCGTCGACCTCGTCTTCGACCCGGGCGGCGGGTACGCGGACTACGACCGGGCCTCGCCGCTGGCGCGCTCCGGCGGCAAGCTCGAGGTCGTCCGCGACCTGGCCCGCGCGCACGGCGAGCTGGCCCTGGTCGGCGACGGCATCACCGACCTCGAGGCGGCGCCCGCGCTGCGCCGCTTCGTCGCCTTCGGCGGCGTGGTGCGCCGTCCGGAGGTGTTCGAGCGCGCGCGCGTCGGCTCCGACACGCCGAGCCTCCTCGACCTGCTGCCGCTGCTGCTCACCCCGAGCGAGCGCGCGACGCTGGCGTAGCCGCCACGCCGGATGCATCCTGGGTCGTCCCTGCACCCAGGAGCTCCGCATGTCCCTCTGGATCCCCGGCCCCACCGAAGTCCGCCCCGAGATCCTGGCCGAGTGCGCCCGGCCGGCGATCGGCCACCGCACCGAGGCGATGTCCGCCCTGATCGCGCGCCTCGACCCCGGGCTGCGCCTGGCCTTCGGCGTGGACGAGGCGAGCCCCGCGCAGGTCGCCGTGCACACCTGCAGCGCGACCGGCCTGATGGAGGCGGCGCTCCGCGGCGTTTCGGGCCGCGTCCTCTCGATCGTCGGCGGCGCCTTCGGCCGGCGCTGGCACCAGGTGGCGGTCTCGACCGGCCACGACGCCGTCGCCCTCGACGTCCCCTGGGGGGACTGCGTCGGCGCCGACCAGCTGGACCGCGCGCTGCGCGAGCAGGGGCCCTTCGCCGCGGTCACCCTGGTCTGCAACGAGACGTCCACGGGCGCGCGCACGCCGCTCGCGCGCGTCGCGGACGTGCTGGCCGGCCACCCGGACACGCTGCTGCTCGTCGACGTGGTCAGCTACCTCGCCGGCGGGCCGGTCGAGTTCGACCGCCACGGCATCGACTTCTGCCTGGCCGGCAGCCAGAAGGCGCTGGCCCTGCCGCCCGGGCTCGCGGTGTTCTGCGTGTCGCCGCGCTACGTCGAGCGCGCCCGCGAGGTCGAGCACCGCGGCTACTACCTCGACCCGCTGAAGGTCCTGGACGGCCACGTGCAGCGCAAGACGCCGTCGACGCCGTGCATCCCGCTGTACTACGCGCTGGCGCGCCAGCTGGACGACATCGCCGCGGGCGCGACCCTGCCGGCGGGCGAGCGCCCGGCGGACGCCGCGGCGGCGTGGCGGGCGCGGTTCGACGTGCACGCGCGCATGCAGGCGCGCACGGCGTCGTGGGCCGCCTCGCGCGGCCTCGAGCTGCTGCCGAGCCCCGAGCACGCCTCCCCCACGGTCTCCTGCGTCCGCTCGGAGTCGATCGACACGGCCGGGCTCGTCGCCGGGCTGAAGGAGCGCGGGTTCGAGATCTCGAACGGCTACGGCGAGCTGAAGAACCGCACGTTCCGCGTCGGGCACATGGGCGACCACACCGAGGCCGAGCTCGAGGAGCTCCTGGCCGCGGCCGACGACGTGCTGGGCGCGGGCTGAGCCGCAGGTCAGCCGGCGCGCGCGCGGATCGCGTCGACCAGGCCGCCGACGTCGCTCAGCGTGGCGATGTCGCCGGTGGTGAAGCGCACGCCGAACTCGCGCTCGAGGGCCACGAGCAGCTCGACGTTGCGGACGGAGTCCCAGCCCTCGACGTCGGCGGCGGTCGTCTCGCGCGAGAGCTCGACCTCTTGCTCGAAGACGTCCTCGAAGACGGCGCCCAGGCGGGCCCACAGCTCGG